>CALZIH010000065.1 GCA_945787305.1 uncultured Desulfobulbaceae bacterium
GTTTCCTGCCCTGCAACCCCATATCGAGTATCTGAAAAAAATCTACAGTCAGGCCACGTATCACCTCAAGACTGCTCCTGTCTGTCAGCCGGATGCGGCACTGGAGGTTATTCCTCCAATAAGCCGAAGCCAGAGAACTTCGTCTGCGGCAATTCGCCGGCAGTTGCGCCTGACTCCTGAACAAAAAATCGTGCTGATAACCTTGGGCGGGGTTGCCGGTGATGAATATGCCATAGAACCCTTGGCCGGCGCCGGGGAGTATGTCTTTTTGCTGACCGGTAAGCGACATGTGCCTAATATTCCAAAAAATGTTTTATGTATACCGCAGTCTTCGGGTTTATACCATCCTGATTTGGTTGGAGCCGCTGACGTGGTCATCGGCAAGGTGGGGTATTCGACCCTGGCCGAAGTCTATGCTGCGGGGGCACCCTTTGGCTATATTTTGAGAGACGGTTTCCGTGAATCATCAGTATTGGCAGATTTCATAAGCCGCGAGCTTGCCGGTTTGGAGGTCAAAGCCAATGATTTTAAAAGCGGTAACTGGATGCTGCAGTTGGACATGTTGATCCAGCTGCAACCTGTCTCCCCAAAAGTGAAAAATGGCGCTGGGATTGTTGCCCGCCATATTCTCGATATGCTTTCCTAGGTTCAACGCCGACGCCGGACACCGAAAAACATGAGTCGTCTCGAAATCAAAAACCTTACTTTTCGCGATCGCGGGCCATATTCCCTAGAGCTTGCCGGCGGTGAGTGCGTTGGCCTGCATGGAGCATCAGGTTCCGGAAAAACCCTGCTTCTCCGGGCCATTGCCGATCTTGATCCCCATGAAGGTTCCTTGCGGCTGGATCAGATGACCTGCGACGAGGTTCCTGCCCAGCAGTGGCGAAAGTCGGTCGCCATGCTGCCTGCGGAAAGTTACTGGTGGATGGACTCCGTCCAGGAGCATTTTCACGATTATCTGCGCATTGCCAAACAATACATTACACAGCTTGGGTTTGATTATGATGTGGGAGGATGGCAGGTCAGCCGGCTTTCCAGTGGAGAACGACAGCGGTTGGCTATTCTCAGGCTACTGGAGAACAGGCCAGGTGCCCTTCTTCTTGATGAACCCACAGCCAGTCTTGATGCCGTCAACATTGCAAAGGTGGAACAGCTGCTCCTTGCTTATGGACGTGAAAAAACTGTGCCCCTGCTGTGGGTGAGTCATGACCCGGAACAGCTTGTCCGGGTCGCTGATCGTTGTCTGTCCATGCATGAGGATGGAAGGTTGACACCTGGAGGTGCTGGAAATGGGTGTTAAACCGCTCAGCCCTCTTGACCTGGCTCTTGCCGCATTCCTGGTTCTGTTGCTTGGTATTTTGAGCTGGCGCATGCGCCTTGGCCTGGGAAAACAACTTGCCATTTCCTCCTTGCGCACCACCGTGCAATTGCTCTTTATCGGCCAGGTGTTACGCATCCTTTTTGATCACGTCAACTTTCCCTTGATTTTTGCAATTTCCATGGTGATGCTCATGGTTGCCGGTCGGGAAGTCGTTGTTCGTCAACACCGTAGAATTCGTGGCGTTCAGGGCTGGCTACTCGGCACCGGTTCGATGTTCGTCTCTTCTTTTGCCGTGGCCTTTTTTGCCCTGTGGATCATCATCGACAACGAGCCCTGGTATACCCCGCAATATGCCATTCCCCTGCTTGGAATGCTGCTAGGTAATACCATGAATGGGATAGCCCTGAGTATGGATCGGATGACCGAAGCACTCTGGCAGCAGCGGCAGGTGGTTGAACAACGGTTACTCCTTGGCCAGACCAGTAAGGAGGCAATCCATGAAATTCGGCAACAGGCCATGCGCTCAGGCATGATTCCGATCATTAATGCCATGGCTGCGGCCGGCTTGGTCAGCCTGCCGGGTATGATGACCGGTCAGATTTTGGGCGGTTCCTCACCAATGGATGCGGTCATGTACCAGATTTTGATCATGTTTTTGATCTGCGCCGGTACCGGATTTGGTGTTATGACCGCCATCTCGCTGACCAGCAGGAAACTCTTTGATGATCGAGACCGCCTTTGTCTGGAGATCCTGGAAAAAAAATAGTTGTTGCAATATCCAGTGATTGTTTGATTGTCTGGATAAATAAGGTTGTTGACAAGGAGTACGTTTCAAGGCAAGGTAATAGTTGAGGTGTCATGTGTCAGGTGTTTGGTGTCAGCGAGCGGGTAGGAAGTGGTGAAGAAAAAAAAATCCATTGTCTTTGTCGGAGCAGGGCTTGCTGTCCTTGTATTCATTTACTTTTTGCCGACACTGCTCTCTTCCGACTTTATTCTCCGCAAAGGGCTTGCCCGGATTAATGCTCAACCGGGGCTGAGCGTAAACATACAAGATTGCAATATCGGGTGGAAACAGGGGCTCACCTGTTCAGGGGTAGAGTATTCCGATGTCGAGCGCGGGTATTCCCTGACAGCCAAGCAGGTTATTGGCAGCCAGGGAGTCCTGGCCCTTGTTGCTGCGCCAAAGAATATTGGCACTTTTCTGGTGCAACATCCTGTTGTTACCTTTATTCAACAGTCGAAAAAAGACACTCTTCCCTCCGGCGGAGATCCTTCTTCAGCAGCCGTTACAGAGAAGTCGCCAAAGAGTGCCGAAAAATCTCCTTCAACGTATTCCGATACCAACAAAGCTCCATTCTGGGACACCCTTGCTGTAACTCTTGAAGTTAAAGAAGGACAGGTTGTTATTCAGGGCCAAGAGGCCGATGCGACTGCATTGGATGGGACCTTTTCCAGCTCTTTTGCTCTTGCTGCCGGCACAGTACAATATGACCTGCAGTGGCTAGCCGGAGATGAACAAGGGGAATTGTTAGCAGAAGGTTATGTCAATCTGCCTGCCCGCAGGCACAACATCTTCGAGACCCTGGTCGCCCGCATGCAGTTGCAGGTGTCAAAACTGCAGATATCCCCCCTGTTGACAGCCATTGCCGCCCTAAAGACCAATGTCCCTACCGGTTCGGGTCAGGTAAATGGCAGGCTAACTGTAACCGGTGCGGGATTCGATAGTCTGGATGTCGTCGGTAGACTGCAGTGTACGGATGTTGAGCTGTCCGGTGGTGTGCTTGGTCAGGATCACCCACGCCTGGACAACGTATCACTTGAGGTGGACGGCAGTAAAAAGGGAGAAAAGCTTTGGCGGATAGCCGACCTTACCCTTAACGGTGATTTTGGAAAAGTATCGGCTAAGGGTGCATTTGATAGAGATGTCGGGCAAGTAAGCTTTACCGGAAACCTCCAGATACCTGTGCTGCTTGCGCAGTTACCACAGTTGTTGCGAGTGCATCAGAAGACATCGGTGAGTAAAGGCGAGTTGAACTTTGTTGCCGAGCTGGACAGCGAAGGCCCCAGGCAACATCTCACCACTGATGCCACCGTCGATTCCCTACAGGGCGTGCATCAAAAACGTCCTTTTTCCTGGGAGAAAGCTGCGGCGTTGACGCTGGCAGCGGAACATTCCGAAAATGGTATCGATGTTGAAGAGTTGCAACTTGACAGCTCTTTTCTTCAGGTGAATGGTAAAGGGAACCTCAAGGAGCTAACGTTTCAGGTCGACGCAGATCTGGACAAGGCTTCACAAGAGCTGAGTAAGCTCTTTACCCTGCAATGGAGCGGCAGTGGCAGACTTTCGCTCCAGGGGAGTTCAAGAATCCATGACGAAAATCGTTATGGCATTGACTTTCAGGTGGAGAGCCCAGAGCTTACACTCCGGAAAGAAGGGCAGGTTGTCCTGCCCAAACATCCTCTCCATATCAAGGGCAAGCTGAATGCCCCTGCTGAGTGGCTACGGAGCAAGGGGACGGCAGATTTGCAGCTGGACGGAGCTGCCGGGCCTGGAACGTTTACACTGCATGCAGGTGAGTTGCAGCGGTTAACGACATCATTCACTGGTAACTATGAGCTCTCCTCCCAACTACACCTGCCCCTGATTACCGACTTACTCCATAACCTGCAGGTCATGCCCGAAGAAAGCAGTCTTGCAGGAGAAGTACAACTTGCCGCTGCAGGCTTTCTCACCGAGAATCAGGTGGTAGTACGCGATCTTGATCTTCTGGCCAATGACTTTTACTTTTTCCATGAAGGCATAGCAATAGAGGAAGATGAATTCATCCTGCATACCAGTCGACCTGCCATGGAGGGCAAGGTTCCAGTCGGTATCCGCAAACTGCAGGTAGCAGAGGATCTGCTCTCCTGGCAGGATAAGGGAAGTGGGCTTTCCGCTTTTGATTGGATGAAGCGACAGCTGTTTGTTCGCGATATGGAACTTCGTAGTGCCTTGTCCGATCTGGATATCAAGGAGTTGATTGTTGCTGACTTGCATAAGCCCCTGCAGTCCTGGCGGGCAGAGTTGCAGGGGCAGGCTTATTTTGTTGGAATTTCAACCCTGCTCCGTGACACGGCAATCCTTTCGCCGGATCTCAACATCGCCGGCCAGGGTCGGTTTGTTCTCTTGGCCGATCAGCTGCAGGCTCCCCATGAACTTTCTTTTGACCTGGATATACCTCGTTTTTCCCTGGCGCTGGAGGATAGGGCTCTCATTGCTGATGGGCCGGTTGACCTGTCGACACGTCTCAGCGGCTTGTTGACAGAGGGTGATCTGCAAATCGAGCACCTGGAGCTGAATTCCCCACCTCTTGCTCTACAGGCCAAAGGGACGCTGTTGCGTACGGAAAAGAAACGCTTACTTCTAAATGGAGAGCAGACCGTTGATTTTTCCAAAATAAATAGGGTGCTCAGTGAATTGACCGGGACAACTGTTACGCTTCAAGGTCGAGCGAAAAACCCCTTTGCATTAACTATTCCCCTGACACCTGAGACGCTGGCCACGGGAAGTTTTTCCTCTACCTTGCAGGTTGACAGCCTGAACTGGACGGGAATTACGGTCGAACAGTTGTCATTGCCTGTAAGCCTTGAGGCTGGTGCACTGCATGGCGGCGGCCATGGAAAACTGAATGGCGGTCATCTGGATGTTGACGGTTCCTACCTGTTGAGCGAAAAGCCGCCTCACATAGCAATACCACCCGGACAGGTTCTCAGAGATGTTCAACTGGATCAATCCCTCTCGGAAGGAGTTCTTGCTAAAATTCACCCTCTGTTTGGGGTGCTTGCCAGGCCGACGGGAATGCTCAGTGGCCGTCTTGATACCTTTTACTGGCCGGTTGTAGAGAACAGTACGCAGCAGGCCAAATTTACCACCGTCTTTGACACCAGCGCCATTCAGCTGGTCAGTCATGGCGTTTTGCAGGAAATCCTTGCTCTTCTGCAGGTGAGCGAGCAGGCGCTCACCTTGAAGGAGAGTGAAGTCACCTGTAGCGGTGTCCAGGGGCGAATCAGTTGCACACCGCTGCAGATATCGGTGGCTGAATCAGAAATGACCATAAGCGGCTCAATCGGCATGGACCAGACCCTGGATTATCTTCTCGAAGTTCCAGTAACAAAACAACTGGTCGGCCGTGAAGGCTATCGGCTACTGGAGGGGACAACCATCAAGATTCCTTTGCGCGGAACATTGGGTGATCCGAGTTTCAATAAAAATCTTATCAGTGAAGCCATCTCTGAGCTTGTCGGTAAGGCATCTGAAAAAGTCATTAAACAACAGGCGGAAAAACTACTGCCTGGCCTCTTGAAGGGGTTGCAACCCTAGCCCGCATTTCTCATGATTCTTGTAAAATTACCGTTATCATCCCCTTATTATAATAGAATCTGTGCAGGCATTAATATCAGAATGTTTTTCAATGAAATACCAAGGAGTCGCCCTTCGGGCGAGCAGATTTTACTGCATCTTCTTCGTTACAGACCAATTGCAGTAGTCAACTACGGCTTCATGGTCTGTGCCTTGAACCTGCAGCAAAATCTACTCGTGAGAAATGCGAGCTAATCATCCATGGAGACCGTTCTCAAACTTTGCATAATCGGTGCCGGTGGATTTATCGGTGCAATATTTCGATACCTGCTCAGTGGCTGGGTGCAGTATCGAAGTGGTTCCATTGTCTTTCCTTTCGGCACCATGTCGGTCAACCTGGTCGGCTGTTTGGCAATTGGCCTGCTTACCTTTCTCGTTGAAAACAGGTCGCTGTTGTCAGCAGAAATGCGAGGTTTTCTGCTCATTGGTTTACTGGGCGCCTTTACGACATTTTCAACATTCGGCAATGAAACGCTGGTGCTGATTCGAGGAAACAGGATGGATTTGGCTGTCTTGAATGCCGGAGTGCAGGTTGTTGTTGGTGTGGGGATGGTCTGGCTGGGTCGTCTGCTGGCGGGTATAATCTGGAGATAATTATGGAACTGCCAAGAGAAGGTTGTCTTTTACGCATTCTTATCGGTGAGAGCGGTCGCCATGAGGGTAAACACCTCTATGAATGGATTGTAATTAAAGCCAGGGAATTGGGGGTTGCCGGAGCAACGGTCACCCGGGGAATGATGGGGTACGGGGCGAACTCACGAATTAAGACGACCTCAATCCTGCGACTTTCAGAAGACTTGCCGGTGATTATTGAGCTGGTTGATGAAGAAGGCAAATTGGAGGATTTCCTTGAGGCTATAGACCCCGTCCTTGGAGAAGGGCTGGTGACCATGGAAAAGCTGCATGTTCGAATGTACCGGCATACACGAAATTAAAGCAACCTGTGCAACTGCATGCATTTTTATGAAGAGGTACATTAATCTGCCTTGCTACCCCTGCCGTCTCAGCCTGTACCTGCTTCTCAAAACGACCTGCACAAAATAACCCTGGCATAAAGAAGAAGAGTTTTCGGTTCACGGTTGATAGATACTAAGGGCTGTCACCCGTAAATCGTAAGCTGTTAAAGAATAATTTTTTGTGAGGAGGATGGCGATGACAGAGAAAATTGTTGTTATCGGAGGGGTGGCTGCCGGACCCAAAGCAGCCTGTCACCTGAAACGACTGCAACCGGGATGGGATATTACCGTGGTTGATCAGGACAATCTGATATCCTATGGTGGTTGCGGAATTCCCTATTATGTCAGTGGTGATGTCTCCGATGAATCGGAGCTGCGTTCAACCAGTTTTCACATGGTGCGTGATGTACCGTTTTTTGAGCGGGCCAAGGGGTTGAAGGTGCTGACCAGTACCAGAGCCCTGGCCATTGATCGTCAAAATAAAACCGTCCAGGTTGAGGACCTTGAGAGCGGTAAAAAAATCGGGTTGCCCTATGATCAACTTATGCTTGCCACCGGAGCTAAACCCTTTGTCCTGCCGATTGCCGGGGTTGAGCTGGACGGGGTGTTCACCATTGCCAACCTGCATAAGGCCGTAGAGATAAAAAAACGCATTGCCCAAGGGAAAGTTGATAAGGCCGTTGTCATCGGAGGCGGAGCCATTGGCGTGGAAATGGCCGAAGCACTGGCTGACCTGTGGGGGGTGAAAACTACGCTTGTTGAATTTATGCCGCAACTCCTGCCGCACTTGGTCGACTGGCAGTTTGCCGCCATGCTCAAAACCCACCTCCAGGAGAAGAATGTTGCGGTATTTACCGGTGAGGGGGCCACGGCTATTCTCGGGGATGCAAACGGAAAAGTAACAGCGGTGCAGACGCCGGAGCGAACCCTGGAGGCTGACTTGGTGATTATGGCGGCCGGGATTCGTCCCCGCAATGAACTGGCAAAAGAGGCTGGCCTCGCTGTTGCCCCCTGGGGAGGGATTGTCGTCAATCAGCGGTTGCAGACCAGCGATCCCGATATCTATGCAGCCGGAGACTGTATCGCTACCACCAACCTGGTAACGGGTAGGGAGACCCATGCTCCCATGGGCTCGCTCGCCAACCGACAAGGTCGCATTGTCGGTGACAATATGGCTGGTATAAACAGCCTGTTTAAAGGGGTTGTCGGTTCATTCATCATGAAGGCCTTTGACCGTTGTATTGCCGCCACTGGCATCACCTATGAGGCCGCATGCGCAGAAGGCTTTGATGCTGACTATGCCCTGACCGCACCCGCTGACCGGGCCCATTTTTTTCCAGGCGAGGCGGTCGCTGTTTTTCAACTGGTATTTGATCGCAGGACTCGTCAAGTCCTGGGGATGCAGGGGTTCGGGGTTATGAACGATTCCATATCCGCCCGCATTGATGCGGCGGCGGTCATGATTACCCAGGGTGCCACCATCGAGGATTTTCGGGATGCTGAAATGGCTTATGCACCACCGTTTTCCGCTGCCATTGACTCCATTAATGCCGCAGCTTTTGTAGCCGACAATCTCTGCGCCGATCGTTTGCGTAAGCTCGATATGGATCGTTTCCTGGCCTGGATGGAGGATTTTTCCCTGGAGCCGGACTGGGTGGCACTGGATATACGGCACCCTCAGGAGGCAGGCCCCTTTGTCGAAAAATTCGGTCAGGAAAAGTGGGTGGCCGTACCCTATGCCGAGGTGCGTGATCGTCATGGTGAGGTGCCTGGGGACAAGACGATCATTATCCTTTGTGATGCTGGCACCCGCTCCTATGAAGTTCAAATATTCCTTGACCATGTCGGTAAAAAGAATACCATGGTACTAAGTGGTGGCTTTAATGTGGTTCGTCGTATAGGGGTAGATTGGTATCCGGAGTAATGGCATTATACTGGGCCGCTTCCTTGCGGAAGTGGCCCGGATCGTTTTCGGTATGAAGGGGATTGCGTATGGCGGAATTGAATGAACAACACATGGTTGAAGAGATCAAGACGAACATCGAAACCGGTGATTCCCTTAAGGCTCGTCTTGTGTTGGATCACCTTGACCGTGTGGACGCAAAGACCAAGAATCGCCTGTTGTATGAGTTGTCCCGGGCAGATGCCGGTTTTGCCGTTCCCCTATTTAATCATGTGCTCAGTACCTTCCCGGGTATGGTCAAAGAATTTCCGGTGATCAGGGAGACTCTGATTTCGCACCTTATTGCGTATCCTGATTTGTTAATTGATGCGTTGCGAAACCCCGTAATCCAGGACAAAACCATTATGATTGAAACAGCCGGTGAATTGAAGTTTGAAGAGGCTACACCGGCACTCATTGAACTGCTTGCTGATACCGATAACAGTCAGCTGCTAAAAAAGATCATTGAAAATCTTGGATTGATTGGTGATCCGCAAAGTGTCAACACCCTGACCGATTATCTCTATTCGGCTGATAGGGATTTGATCATAACCGCCATTCATGCTCTTGGGCAGGTCGGTACCCAAACCGCTATGCATCGATTGGCGGAACGTATGGGTACGGATAACGAGCTGGACCTCATCATTCTAGGCATTTTTGCCGATGTACAGGATCATGTTTCTCTGGAAAAGTTAAATGATACCCTGCGCTCTCATCACGCACATATGCGTATTTATGCCAAAGATGAGCTGATTAGGATCGGGGTAAAGTCAGTGCCGGTTCTTATTGAGAACCTCCGGGAAGAGGATGGTGACCTGCTCATTCATACTCTGAACGTCCTTGGGGATATTGGGGACGAAAGTGCCATTAAGCCTATTCGGAAACTGCTTGATGGCGAGCCCAACAACGCCAATGTTCGTTTTGCCGCTTATGAAGCTCTTGCCATGTTGCCGCTACGTAAGGGTGCGTACACTCTGGCAGCCGGTTTGACTGACAAAGAAGACCATGTCTGTGTGGCCGCAGCCCGTGCAATTGATCGTAATTTTAATGAAATTCTGGCTGCCGGCATAAAAAACATGATCAGGAACAAGGATGACCAGGCCCGTCATATTGTCAAGATTATTACAAACGCTCAGGTGGATAATATTTTTTTAAGCCTTGCACCCGAAGACTATTTTCAGGACTTGGCTTTGATTTATCTTCCGCATACCCATAAAGACAGCAGAGACCATTACATCGGCCTGTTAGAGAAGAATGGTTTTAGTGCTTTTGCTGCCAAGGCAAGTGGCGGTGAGCTGGAGAACGGAGCCGAGCGGGTTAAGGTCTGTGCAGTTGATGACTCAAGGATGATTTTAAATATCTACAAGGCAACACTGCATGAACTGGGTTTTGAGCCGGTTTTATTTGAGTTCCCGGCCGGCGCCCTGAAATGGCTGGAGAAAGAAAAACCGGCTTTGTTGTTGACGGATTTAAATATGCCGGAAATATCGGGCATCCAGTTGACCGAGGGAATTCGTAAGCTATACAGTGCCGATGAGTTGCCTGTTATTATGGTGACGACCCAGAGTGACAGCCAGGATCATGATGCGGCTGAAGTTGCCGGTGTAAACGATATCCTGATTAAGCCCTTTAACCCGGATACACTCAGGGCTTCAATGGGCCAATTTATTTCGCTTCCTCAAGAAAAGACGACACCGGCTTGAATATGCGATTGTTTAATGGACAGTCTGCTGTGGGGTAAGGTTTGCCTTCATAAGATCGGCAAAAAAACTTAGGGCTCTGCCTGCCGGATGGTCGTTGTTGTTCTTGCCGATAATTCTTTCTATACTATCGACCGTCTTCGCTTCCCAGATCTCCAGCAGGTTTGTTTCCATAGCCGGTCCGGTCATCCGCAGTTGAGCCAGATCAGTCGCATAGCAGCATAATTCAGGTCTGTTTTTGTAAATAGCGAGGATACACTGCTGTAAACGTGCCGGTTCCTCCATCAGGACTTTGGCGGAAACCTGCAACCACAGTTCGCTCTGTTCTATGGCGTGCTGGTTCATAATCTTCCCCTCCAGGATCTCTCACCCCTGTGAAAATGTCACAATCCGGTATTTCTTTTGACAAGAACTATAGCAGAGGGGGTCTTACATTTTTCTGACAATATAAAGCAGCAGGTTTCTTTTAATGCAACCAGCCGGGGAGGTGTGCAAAGAATCTTCCCACCTGGTCAGGCCGGTGCGCGTCTGATCCGGCAATAAGTTGAATACCTAGCTCTCTTGCTCGACGGGTAATGCGCTTATTGGGGTAGGGTTCGTTGCGATTGGCAAAACCGGAGGTGTTGATCTCTAGCGCCGTTCCTTTTCTCTGCATGAGCTTGAGCAGGGTATCGATCAGTTGCCAATGGTTTTCATTGAAACGGAGATCAGGAAGATGGCGAAGGACTGCATCAAGGTGACAGACCATGTTACAGGGCAGATCCTGCACGCCTTGGATCAGACCTGTGAAGTAATCGTCTATCACCCGGTCGATGCCTGCAGCGGTCAGGGCCGTCAGGTTTTCCTGTCGCCGGCTGACCATGTTGTAATGGCGGCCGTTGTGACGGAAAAAATGATAAGATAAGCCGATGGTCTCCCAAGGATACTGTGTCAAGCTTTGCTTGATCTTCTCAATGGCCTGGAGATTCAGTCCGACTTCGATACCGAGTCTGATTTCGATCCGGTTTGTATATTTTGTTTTGAGCTGGT
>CALZIH010000066.1 GCA_945787305.1 uncultured Desulfobulbaceae bacterium
CTGAGAGAAGTTCAAGGGGTTGGGGTTCCTCTGTTTCATGTTCGTTTTTTCAGTCAGCACAGGGATGAGCGGTTCTTGAACATGATTATTTTACTATTGTCGGTGTCGCAAAAAGACTCGCCACCGACGGCGGAAAGCTCATAAATCACTGTATTTCCATACAGTGCAAATTTCGTTTTCGACTTTTCACGAGTTCATCACAATTGTCGGTGTCGCAAAAAGACTCGCCACCGACGGCGGAAAGCTCATAAATCACAATTACCATTTAAAAAATCGTTATCAACAATACAAAAACTTTCCCACAAACCAAAAATGCTGAGAAAAAACGTTGAGCATAACAAGGTAGGTAAGCCTCATTGCAGCTTTAGGTAAGCGAGCCTGCGAGACTCCTGGTAAGCGAGCCTGCGAGACTTCGGGTAAACGAGACTCCAAACGACTACAAGAGGTTTTCTTCAAGGTGTCTTCTACATGATTAAGGCATCATCCTTTACGGCAAAAAAAAGCAGCTCTCGGTAGCATTAGAAAAAGGATTATAGAACAAGGGAGCTTACAACACATTATACTTTGTGATTACCAACAAAAATCAGCTAGTCCTGCTCGGCGAGGGGACTGATTTTATTTTTCTATACCGGGGCCAGAATAATTTACACCACAGATAGCTATTCAACTAATTGTATAATACTTATATAAAAAGAAAAATTTAATCTGTCTCCCGGATTGGTGAAAAAACTCAGTCCCCTGCCTTGAAGGCCGCATAGGTAATTCTACTTTCAAGCTGAGTCTTGATGGTAACCAGCTTATACTTTGACGGGTGCCTCATCATAGGGCGGATAATCCACTGGAGGTACCGGAAGAATAAAATAAAAATTAGTCCCCTCCGGAGTAGGCTCATACCCAACCGTACCGCCATGAAGCTCAATGACATGTCGAATAAACGAGAGTCCGTGCCCGGTTCCAGGTATGGTGTCCGTTTCCTGACCACGCATTCCTTCCTTGAATAATCGTGAGCCAACTTCCTTTGCAAGGGTCGGACCGGTGGTAAAGACATTGAATTTGATGCCTTGTCGGCCTGGTTTGGGATACTGTTCAACAACTTCCCGGCCATAGGCCATTGCCTTGCGCGGTTTACCGCGGTGATCTACAATTTCCTGGGTATATTTGGCGGCATTGGAAAAGAAATTGGCATAGACCTGGGCTAGTAAACCGACGTCCACCATTATTTGAAATTCCTCATCCAACATGTTTTCAGGTTGCTCAACCGACACCCCGGCTGCACGTAAACGGCTGGCATAATGCTCAAGCTGAGGCAGAATGACTTGCTTCTCTATATAGCAACGTTTTGGATGAAGAACCAGATGTCCTTTTTCAAAATGCTCCCGCCGAAACAGGCTTTCCAGGAAAAGGCTGATATTGGCATGATGTTTAACCAGTTCCTGATGATAGTTGAGTAGATCATGACGCAATGCACCGCATTGACGAAGACAGGTATCGCATTGCCTGCTCCCGTCACCCTGATTGGAAAATCCCTTGATTTCCCTGCTCAGCTTGTCTAGTTGAACGATCTTTTTTTTCAGTTGATTAAAAAGGTGGCGAAAGTACATATTGGGCACAATGATGTTATGCTCAATATCCATCACCAGGGTGTTAATAAACTTCAAATGATCAATATTCTGCCGGGCGATCAGACGGTTGTCGAGATTAAAGCCAATCCGATTCACATACTTAACAAAGAAAAACTTATCCGAATCCGTGAGCACCTCCAGTGGCCGGACTTCAAACATCCCTAGGGTTCTGCCATGCCCACAGAGCCCTTTTTCCCCACACCATAAATCGGTCTGCCGTTCTCCCTCAGTGGCTACGATCTGCGGCAGCTGCGTGCCGTTGGCCGGCTGTTTACTACAGATGGGAATGACATAACTCCGGCCGGTTTCATAGGGATAATTCTGCAAGCGGATGGGTTCTTTTGCTACAACCGGCTTTGCTGGAACGCCCTGATCACTGTCACAGACTAATTGCAGGGTATCTTCCTTACCCTGGTTCAGGTAGAGGGCGGTAGACAAATCGGTCATTTCCAACGGTACCGCCACACAGATCCGATAAAAATCCTCCAGTGAGTCAAACTCCTGGGCAAGATCAAAAAAGGCCTTTAAGAAGTCGTTTAATTTACTGCTGAAATTATACTGATCATAACTATCGGACTTCTCCCGTACTCGATGACAGATGTTGGCCAGATCCGCTGGCCGAGGTTTTTTTTCGGGAGTTTTCACCATGTCATTTTCCTGCCCCGTGCAGAACGACCTCGTCGCGTTCGTCTTTTTCAGCAAGGAGTACGTCGACCTGTTCATCGATATCGGCAATGAAACTGTGGCCGACATAATCAGGCTGAATAGGTAACTCGCGGCCACCCCGATCGACCAAAACCGCAAGTTGAATGGACAATGGACGGCCATAATCCATGATTGCATCCATGGCGGCCCGAATAGTACGGCCGGTAAAGATCACATCATCCACCAACACCACCCTTAAGTTTTCGACCGGGAAGCCGATATCTGTTTTACGAACAATGGGGTTTTGCGAAATCAGACTCCAGTCGTCACGGTAAAGCGTGATATCAAGATGCCCCAAAGGCAGGTCAGCTTGTTCCTGGTCAACGATTCTTCGCCGGATTCGCTCGGCAAGAAAAACACCACCGGTATGAATCCCGACAATGGCCAACTCGTCAACGCCATGATTTTTTTCAAGTATCTCTAAACTTATTCGATCAATACTGCGATCGATATCCCGCTGACTCATGATAGTCTGTGTCGCCATGCCACTCACACCCTGTTCCAGTAATATGCAAAACCCTTTTCATCCACAAGATTGATGGCCTCAGGAAAGGCTTCGCATTCGGCTGCAAAAACCTTGTCGGCAATGTCATCGGGTGAATCATGGTCTTCAAGGGCCACACATTTCTGCACCACAATCGGCCCCTCGTCATAGACTTCATTGGCAAAATGGACAGTGCATCCACTTACCTTACAGCCACGCGCCTTGACCGCTTCGTGCACATGATGACCATAAAACCCAGCTCCGGAAAAGGATGGAATCAAAGCTGGATGGATATTCAGTACCCGTTGTTTCAAATGCGGCGGTGGATTATAGAGCTTCAGGTAACCGGCCAGAGCAATACAATCTACCTCATATCCGGCAAGGATCTCGTTGACCGAAGCGTTTCCAACCGCATGAAATGATGGGTAGCCGTATCGCTTGGCCTTGTCCAGGCCCAACGCATCCGCGATATTAGAAATCACCACCTGGATCTCCGCCTGTAAAGTCCCTGCCTGGATACGCTCATGGAAATTATCCAGGGTTCGGCCACTGCCGGAAAGCAACACGGCCATTTTCAGCATGATTACTCTCCGGAAAAATAGGGATTGGCATCGACATCCACCTTGGTCAGCCAATCGGCAATGCCGGTATCATAGGTAGAGGTCAACTGAAAAACCTTGACCGCCAGTTTGAACCGGGTTTTCAAGGTGGTATTGCCGGTTTCTCTGATTTCCGAGAGCACCTGTTGATAATCGGCCGGATCAACGATTACGGTGACATCGCGAAAGTTCTTGGCCGAGGCCCTGAGCAATGTCGGTCCGCCGATATCTATATTCTCAATGGCATCGGCAAGGCTGCAATTTGGATCTGCTACGGTTTTTTCAAAGGCATACAGGTTAACGGCCACGATATCAATATCGCGAATCCCATGCTCTGTACACTGCTGCCTGTGATCAGGGTTTTCCCGCTGGTTCAGAATTCCCCCATGCACCAGAGGGTGCAATGTTTTGACCCGCCCATCGAGCATCTCTGGAAAACCGGTAAATTCAGAGACATCGGTGACATCTATCCCGCCATCCCGCATTTTTTTGGCCGTGCCACCGGTGGAAAGAATCTCAACCCCCAACTCAGTAAGGGCACGTGCAAAATCTTCGATACCCGATTTATCCGTCAAGCTGATCAACGCCCGTTCTACCTTTTTCATCCTCTTCCTCAATTTTTGATAGCCTCGTAGATAGCGAGTGCAACGAGACTTCGAAAAGTCAAATACGCCTGTTGCACAATAGGAATCCATCGTCGGTGGCGAGGCTTTTTGCGACACCGACAATAGTTAATCATTATACTCATACAATTAAGCACAAACTACCGGCACTCGCGCCGAACGTACATCAATTCACTCGTATCGCATGTGTTATCAGCCAACAGCCCTATTTGCCCAAGGCAAGTAAGATTGCACAACGCCCAAAGTACAGTCTTGAGCTCTTACTCGTCCTTACGTAAAAATTTTCTTATTTTTCTACGATCTCGCTTATCCGGTCGTCCCTGCGGACGCAGGGCCGGAGAACGTACCAGACGTCGCTCTTCACGGGCAGCCTCTCGGGCGGTTATCGAGTCTTGGGTCTCTTCATAAAGCGTCCTTGCCACCGTTGCCGGCCCGCGCTTACCGCTGATAGCCAGAACAACAACAGTAAACTCCTGCTCACCTCGACGAACAACCAAGCTATCGCCCGTCTGCACCGGCCGGGCAGGCTTGACCCTACTGCCGTTGAGATGCACATGCCCCCCGCTGACGGCCTTTGCCGCCAGAGATCTGGTCTTATAAAACCGGGCAGCCCATAACCATTTATCTACACGAATCCGTTCTTCCGTCAATACAGCTCTCCCGTAAACCTGGACAAGAAAAAAACAACCTACCATATTTCACGTCATGGTTCAAACAATGCAATAAACAGATGAGAAAATCGTTCATATTCATCTACACGTTTGATCGCTTTGCAACCGGATTAAATTCGACCGAGGTCAGATGTTGCTTGAGCAAGAACGAAAAATGCAGTAAGGGAAAGCCCATGAAACTCGAAGCCGTTGGCATAAAGAACTTTACCTGTCCTGTCAGTATCCGGGAAAAAACTGGAACTCTGCAGCAGACCGTGGCCACTATCTCACTGCAGGCAGATATGCCTCACCAGTTGCGCGGATCCTGTGTTTCCGTCTTTACAGAACTCCTGGCCTCCTATCGGCAGGACATGCACGCAAACATCTTTCCGAAACTGCTTGGCAAAGTACGTGAACAGCTGCAGGCGCAGCAAGCTACAATGGAGATGCGCTTTCCCTATTTCCTGGCCAAAAAGGCCCCGGTCACGGGGACAAGCAGCCTGATGGAGTACCAGTGTTCATTTCAAGGCACCACCGAAGGGCCACAGAAACTGCTTCTCAAGGTTGAAGTACCACTGACCACCCTTTGTCCATGCTCCAAGGAAATCAGCGTCGCCGGCGCCCATAACCAACGCGCCGAAGTCAGCCTGACCGTGCAACCTTTAACCTTCATCTGGCTTGAGGAGCTGATTGCCCTGGTTGAACAATGCGGTTCCTGTCAATTATATGCCCTGCTTAAGCGACCGGATGAAAAATTCGTTACCGAAGCCGCCTATGAAAACCCGATGTTTGTTGAAGACGTTGTCAGGATGGTGGCCCAGAAAGCGCTGGCCCACCCTGATATCGGTTGGTTTTCCATAGGCGTGGAGAGTTTCGAATCCATCCACAAGCATTCCGCCTATGCCTATGTTGACAGCAGGGACCTCGATTCTGTCACAGACACTACGGCTGGCGCCTAACCCTCGTTGCCGTCGTCCTGATTTTCAATACCGCCGACACAGAGGTATTTCATCTCCAGATATTCTTCTATTCCGTATTTTGACCCTTCACGGCCGATCCCCGACTCCTTAACACCGCCAAATGGTGCCGACTCCGTGGACATGATACCGGTATTAATACCAACCATCCCGTATTCCAAGGCTTCCGATACCCGCCAGACCCTACCCATATCCCGACTGAAAAAATACGAGGCCAACCCATAGGGGGTGTCATTGGCAAGCGCTATCGCCTCTTCTTCGGTTGCAAAGGAAAAGAGCGGCGCCACCGGGCCAAAGGTCTCTTCCCGGGCAATGCGCATGTCCGGAGTCACATCAAGAAGTATGGTCGGCTCAAAAAAGAAACCGGAACTCCCGACCCGTTTGCCACCGCAACCAATCCGCGCCCCCTTATCGACAGCATCCCGGATCTGCTTTTCAACTTTGAGTACCGCATTTATATCAATGAGCGGCCCTTGATTCACCCCTTGCTCAAAGCCGTTACCAACCTTCAGTTGAGACTTGACCGCCGCTATCAATTTTTCGGCAAAGGCAGCATACACTCCCTCCTGAACCAGAAACCGGTTGGCACAGACACAGGTCTGTCCGGAGTTTCGATACTTGGAGGCAACAGCGCCCTCAACCGCCGCGTCAAGGTCGGCATCATTAAACACGATAAACGGAGCATGCCCCCCAAGCTCAAGAGATACTTTCTTCACCGTATCTGCACACTGACGCATCAACATCTTGCCCACCTCAGTGGACCCTGTAAAACTGAGTTTACGAACAATTGGGTTCGTGGTCAATTCAGCACCGATTTCAGTAGCCGGACCCGTGAGTACATTAATAACCCCTGCCGGGAACCCTGCCTCTTCAGCAAGCCAGGCAAGAGCAAGTGCTGAAAACGGTGTTTGCGCTGCCGGCTTGACGATTACCGGACAACCGGCGGCAAGTGCAGGCGCAGCCTTACGGGTAATCATGGCCGAAGGAAAATTCCAGGGTGTAATAGCCGCACTGACCCCTACCGGTTCCTTAAGCACAACAATACGTTTGCCAGGCTGTCCCATGGGAATGGTATCGCCATACACCCGTTTTGCCTCCTCGGCAAACCATTCAATAAAACTTGCAGCATACAAAATTTCTCCCCGGGCTTCTGCCAACGGTTTGCCCTGCTCCGCGGTCATGATCATGGCCAGGTCCTCCTGGTGGGCTACGATCAGGTCATACCAACGGCGTAATAATTGGGATCGCTCTTTAGCGGTTCGCTGCTTCCATGCAGGCCATGCATCCTGCGCAGCCTCAACTGCAGCCCGAGCCTCATCCCTACCGAGCATCGGCACGTAGCCAACCGGTTCATTGGTGGCCGGATTACGTACTTCTAAGGTTTGTCCGGATGATGCAGCAATCCATTTCCCATTGATGAAACACTGCTGCTGCAACAACTGTGGATAATTCAACTCCATGATAACTCCAATAGTATTCTTAAATAATCCAACTCGTCCGGCGATGAGAGAAACAATGTATCACCGCACGAGTTTATTCTTTTTCGTTTATGAAATCAGATAAATATGATAAGGTGTAACAGAAAGGTAATTTTTTCTCTGACAAATCGGCAAGGACATGATTACAGAACTTAGACGATCAAGAAGAATAACCGACTACCTTCCCATAGTGGTAAACGTCAAGAACGGCACCGACGGCACCCTCCTTTCCGGTCCTTTTTCCGGGCGCATCATAGACATTTCCGATAACGGCGCCGGTTTACTCATGTCGCAAGTCATGAAAGACAGCTTTCATGTTTTTTACTCAACACGTGATAACGATTCGTGGATGCTGCAGCTCACCATGAATATCCCTCCGGACAACCTGAGCTTTTCCATTGCCGCCCGGCCAATATGGCTCGATGTATTTCGTAAAGACCAGATAAAAGCGTTTAAAATGGGCGTTGATTTCATGACCAACCCGGAAGGGAATCAGATGAAAAAGCTACAGAAGGCCGTGCGAATACAGCAGCAAAAACGAGCTCAATGGTGGTCGTCGCACACCGAACAAAGAAAGTAACAAGGCACTCCCCTCCTCTTTTCACCCCGTTCAACCCCATCAGACACTGAACACTGTAAGTGCCTGATCCACCCCCCGAAGAGCGACCTCACCAACATCTTCTGCTGAAATTTCTTCACTGATGGCTTCATGAACCGGCTCCGTCACATAAATACGACACTGTGAAGATTCTGCGGCAAGACGTTGGGCAATATTGACCGGGGTACCGATCACAGTATAATCAAGACGCCTGGCCGAGCCAACGTTACCAAGATACATCTCTCCGCTGGTCACGGCGATTCCCAAATCAACCGTTTGAAAGTCCTTACTTTCCACCGCCCAATGGGTACATAAAGCCTCAAATCGCTCCCGGATGACAAGGGCTGTACGCACGGCGGCAAGATTGGCATTTTCCAAGGCAACGGGCGCCCCGAATACCGCGAGAACCGCATCGCCCATGAACTTGTCCACGGTTCCACGGTTATTATAAATGGCATCGGTAAAAATCTGAAAAAACTCATTCAGAAACGTACGGAGCACGGAAAGCTCCAAATGCTGGACCAGGCTGGTAAAGTTACGAATGTCGGCAAAAAGGACAGTGACGTCTTTCACCTCACCAAGCTCCATGAGGTTCATGTCTCTATCCAGCAAAATTTCAGCAACTTCCGGGGCGACATACTGCTCAAACAGGGTCCGCATCCTGGTTGTTTTTTTGGCCACTTCCAGAGAACGGACGTTTTCAAGGGCCAGGGCTGCCTGGCCACAAATAATACCGAGCATTTCATTGTCTGCCTCTGAAAAAAAAGCATCATTGGCAGTCATACTGATATTTAGAACGCCGAGAATACGCTTGCGAATGACCAAAGGAAAAGAGATGGAAGAGGAAATTTCCTTTCGTTTCAACAGGGGGGCAAAGATTGATTCTTCCTGGGTATCTCGATTGAGAATAACCGGTTTCCCCTGTTTGAATACCCAGCCGGCAATCTGGTCACCCGGCTGGATACGGATAGAATCAACAAGATCTTTATCCATTCCCCGTGCAGCGGCAATACGCAAACATTCCTCTCCAACATCAAACAGCATTACCGAAACATGACTTGCACCTGTCTGTTGAACAACCTCATCAAGAAGCGTGTCGAGCACGTCCCGTTCATTGAAGGACGAAAGGAACTGCTCGCCAAGGCTGTACAGGGGCAACAGGGTATGTAACCGCGTGTTTTCCTCCCGCAGGATTACCGATTCCATGGCCTTGCTGACCCGCTGCTTCAACTGCGCGGGATGAATAGGCAGTTCGACCAGACCACAAATACCGGCATCAATGGCCTGGCGGAGGAGTAGGTTGTCGCCAGACCCTGCCAGCAATAACCCTGATACGGCCGGGCATTGTCCTCGCAGTTCATTATAAATATCACAACCGCTTCGCCCACGAACGTCTTCGGCGATCAACACCAGGTTGATGTTATGCTGTCGACATAACGTCACACCTTCTGTAACCGACGCACAGCTGAATATCTCGTACCCGTCAAGAAGATCAGGAATTTGAGATGTATATGTTGTTTCCTCTGCAATAAGCAGAATTGATTGTGTCATGTATTTCTCTTCGACAAACGATTTTACAATGTTTACTGATATTACCACCATACCCTGTGCAAGGCAAGGAATAGCCGCTAAAAGAACAGAGACATATACTTGACGTCAACAGAAATTCAGTCGATAATAAAGGGTGCTTTGAAAAACATACATTCTCTTCCCGGCTCATAACAATAACCCTTTAATATGCCAAGGCGGTGGAAGCGTTTTCCACTGTTTCCCTTGGCAGTATCCAGAGAATAACAACCAGGGCAAAACCCTACTATTTCAAAGTGCCTTACTGTACAGAAAATACCATGAACAGCAGACACCCACTCAACACACCGCTTGCTGAACGAATGCGGCCGACATCTCTTGACCAGTTTGTCGGCCAACAGCATCTTACGGAAAAAGACCGCTTGCTCAGCGGCCTGCTCGACAAAAAGAAAATCCCGTCACTGCTGTTATGGGGCCCGCCTGGCTGCGGCAAAACAACGCTGGCAACGGTTCTGGCAAACACTCTTGATGCTGATTTCATTTTTTTTTCCGCAGTTCTCTCCGGCGTGAAAGAGGTCAGGCGTATCGTTGCCGAGGCTGAAGAAAAAAGGCCTGAAAGCAATCGACAGACCATTCTCTTTGTCGATGAAATTCACCGCTTCAACAAAAGCCAGCAAGATGCCTTTCTTCCCCATGTCGAAAACGGCCTGTTGACCCTTATCGGCGCGACCACTGAAAATCCATCCTTTCACGTTATTGCACCACTGCTCTCCCGCTGTCAGGTATTGGTTCTACACCCTCTTGCCGTTGCAGATATCAAAATCATAATTAGCAGAAGTCTTACCGATCAAGACCATGGCCTGGGCAAACGTAAACTCACCCTGAGCGATGCTGCACTGGAGTTGCTGGCAACGCTTGCTGATGGTGACAGCCGCCGCGCACTCAACTGCCTGGAAACAGCAGCATCCCTGGTTTCGGAGCCCGACGATCCGCAGGAAATACCCCTTTCCCTCATCCAGGAGGCGGGTCAGCAATACCATAACCTCCGCTACGACAACAACGGGGAAGAGCACTTCAACCTCATTTCAGCCCTCCATAAAAGCATGCGTGACAGCGACCCCGACGGAGCCGCCTACTGGCTGCGGCGTATGTTGCTCAGCGGCGAAGAGCCCCTCTACATCGCCCGCCGCCTTATCCGCTTTGCCAGTGAGGATATCGGCATTGCCGATCCCCAGGCCCTTCGGGTAGCGCTGAACTGTCGCGACGCCTTTCATATGCTTGGCTCACCGGAAGGGGAACTTGCCCTTCTCCAGGCGGTCACCTCCGTAATGCACCGACCCAACTGATGAAAAACATAGGATATGGAAAAGATTACAAATACGCCCACGAACAGGGCCATGGGCTCGTCGATCAGGAACACCTGCCGGAACAATTATCCGGCCGGAGATATTATGAACCAACTAACCGCGGTTTTGAGGCCATTATCCGCGATCGCCTTGTAAAATGGCGAAAAATATTACAGGAGAGAGCGCAGACCAATGCAACGCATCAAAAATAATAACATTTTACATATATTAACATTTTTCCTTTTCACAGGCTTCTTTCCCATCGATAGTCAGGCTCAAGAACAACTACAGCTCTTCTACAGCAACGACGTTCGCAGCGAACTCGAAGCCTGCGGCTGAAGCAGCGGCCAACTGGGCGGTCTGTCCAGAAAAGCCTACCAGATTGAACACATTAAAAATAATGAAAAGGTGCCCTCCATCATTATCGACAGCGGTGCAGCCTTTTTTAAACAACCCGCTCTTCCGGAACACGAAAAAGAAGCAGCAAAACGCACAGCCGAAGGTATTGCCCAGGCAATCCAGATCATGGGAACACTGGCTGTCGGCATCTCCCCGTTTGATCTCACTGAGGGAGTTGAGTACCTCAAGCAGCTGGCCACGGCAAAGAAGCTCACCCCCCTGTCCATGAACCTCTACCCCAACCAAGGGACAGATCCAATTTTTCGCCCCTACCTTGTAACTCAAGCCGGCAAATTGGAGATAGCAGTGCTTGGGCTTACAGGTAACCAGCCGAAAAATCGAAACCGACACGATTTTCATGTACTCCCCTGGCAGGAAACCCTGGAAACCGTCCTTAAACAAGTCGAAGAAGCCGACATGATCATCCTGCTCTCCAGTGCCAACAGGAGAACCAATGAAGAAATAGCCCAAAAATTCGACAACATTCACATTATTCTTCAATCCGGACAACATGGAAACAACCTTGCCCCGGTCAACATCAACAACACCCTGCTCTGTCAAACGGCAAGTCGTGGAAAATACCTGGGCCTTCTCCAGATCGACTGGAACGAATCAAAAACCTGGGGAGAAGATACTGGTGATATACTGCAAAAAGAACAAGACCGCCTTGACAGGATAAACTGGCAGATTGGACGGATGCAGAAACGTGCCTCAACAACAGAACTGGCGTCGAACAAGCAATTCCAGCAACTCCTGCAAATCAAGAGCGAATCAGAGCAAACGGTGCAGATGCTCAAGACAAACAATGATGGCAGGCAAAAAGCATGCATATACAGAAACAGTTTCATTGCCCTGGAGACCTCCCTACCCGAAGATAAAACCATTAAAGCCATTGTCGATGAATCCAGGCGAGAAGTTAACCAGATACGGAGAAAAGCCGCACAGAAACGACAAAGAAAGCAGAAAGGGGCCATCAGCAACACCAACAGACAAACCTTTCCGGCAGCATTGCAACAGATGGTCGGCTGGAAAGCCTGCAAAGAATGTCACCCGAAACAGGTTAACTTTTATCTGCAGACCAACCATTCCAGAGCCTGGCAGACCCTGGTCGCAAAAAACCAGCAATACAATCCGGAGTGCATTGCCTGCCACGTAACCCTCCCCACGTATGACGCCAACAAGATTCAAAAAGAGAACCTGTTAAGCGATATCCCAAGCGAACTGCAAGGAGTCGGATGCGAGACCTGTCATGGCCCGTCACGGGGGCATTCGGAACGAGCAGAAACCATTGCTCCAACCAAACCCGATCAGGCCAGTTGCCTTCGATGTCACACTGAGGAACGTGACAACAATTTCGACTTTTCAAGAAAAATCAAAAAGGTAGCCTGCCCTCCCAGCTGAAAAAATCCCATTGATGGTGCTCACATAAAAAAAGGGATGGCCCGAAGACCATCCCCTGAACAACCCTTTAACAACGAGCCAGTTCGTTAGCAGCCAAATGCCTTCTGCATATTCGGTACAGTTTGTTTTTTCCGGCTCATCATACCCGGAATCCACATGGAGGTTCCATCCAGCTTAGTATCAAAGGCGCCTTCTGCTACCGAGGGGTCATCGGAAACAACAACCAGATCCGTTCCTTCTTTTACAACGTCGGTCAGCATCAACAAAATGGTGTGATGTCCACCTTCGCCCTTCTGCTCCTTCATGGCAGCCAGCAGGTCATCACGGATCTCGGCAACCTGATCCAGGGTAGCCAACTCAAGCTGACCACAACCAACCTTGTTGCCATTCATGTCAAAATCTTTGTAATCACGGTTCAGCAGATCCCTTGCAGGTACTCCGGCAACAGAGCTTTTGGCCTTGAGCATTTCCATGAACAGCTCATCGGTATCGCTTACTCCGGCAATATCCTTGAGTTCAGCCACTGCTTTTTTATCAGGTTCGGTACAGGTGGGGGACTTGAAGTTTACGGTATCGCTGAGAATAGCGGCCAACATCAATCCGGCAACCTTGCTGTCGACAGGAACTCCGGCAATATCGTACAGTTGCTTCAAAACAGTCCCGGTACATCCTACAGGCTGAACACAGCAGAAAATAGGATTATTAGTGGTAACATCTCCGATCTTGTGATGGTCAACAATCGCAACCACGTCATCAGCACTCAGGTTATCAGGGGCCTGAATCAAATCACTATGATCAACCAGGGCAATTTTTTTGCCGGTGGCATCGGTCATAATCTCAGGGACAGCCGCTCCAAAACGCTCAAGAACCATAGCGGTTTCCGGGTTCAACTCTCCCTGCATGGTGGGAACGGCATCCTCACCCTGGGCTTTCATCAACTCAGCATAAGCGATGGCAGCGGTAACAGAATCGGTATCCGGATTTTTGTGGCCAGTTACGTAAACAGACATTGGTTTCTCCTCCTTAAATCGGTTTAAAAATACTGCAATCAGATGCAGTTATCCTTTCGACAATGAATCGGTATTCCCGACATGAACAAAACGTGAAAACTGTAGCTCTTTCCTTGCACACCGTCAAGTAGAAAAAGATTAGAACTCTGTTAAGATAAGCTAACTTTAACAAGTTGTTAAGAAAGAATGATCATTCATTCGTTTGCAAAGGAAGAAAAGATTCATTTTTCTTTTCCATTCCTGCCGCTTTCTGCTACAGTACAAAAAAAAATGACCCTCGGCGGAATCCATAACACTTCACAATCACACAGCATTCATGACCATCCCGGAACGGCCCCTTGCAAAACAACCCCGTCAGACCCAAAAAAGAGGCCTTTTTCCCTCAATACACCTGAACAAAGTGGTCCCAGTCATGGGAATTATCAGCTGCTGCCTCTTTTTCTCACCGTCCATGCCTTTGGCACTGGCAGCAGAAGTATCCTCACCGCAACCTTCCCCTGTTCAGCAACAGGCGTCACCGTCAGTGGCGCAACCAGAACCAGCAAGCGAACAAGAAGAGAAGATACAAACAATTTCTCCAGAGAAAAACACTCTGGAACCCGATACCCGGTACCCGCAGGAAGAGGTTCCGACACAGTTAACTGAGAAGCAACGGCAATGCGAAGAACGGGCCCAACGTCTCCATGGGTTCTTCGCCCATCTGGACCAACGGGAATATATCCAGGACTTTCAACTTGGCGTCCCTTCCCAGCAGTATTTTCTCAACCTGGCAACCAAACTGCTGAACAACCCCCCGATTGTCTCACGAGAATCGGATGATTTGTATACGATCCTGAAGAACATGGCTCATTTTTTCCGCGTCATTGGGGGAAAAAATATTGTGATAATCAAAGGAATCCTTGATCGGGAACGAGATACCATTGAAGACGTTGCTTCAGACCTTTTTCTTTGGACAACCGGAGAAGAGTGCAGCAGCGAGGCCTTTGTTTTTGAGGCTCCCAGCGACAGGATGTATGAGTACGCCGGGTTTTTCTTAAACAGTATGGGCGGGCGTTCTTACCTTTTTCGCCGGGATTCCCGCTCACGCCTTCTGGTGAACTATTATGCCATGCTATTGATCGACCGGGCAAACAGGGAAGGCGCAAACCGACACGGCATTGACATCAAACCGCTGCTTCCGACAACCATCAATGAGATCGAGTCATCCAATCAGTTGATATACAAAGAAAAATACCTTGACGACCTGTACGAACTTCTGGAGAAGTATCTGTAACGGAGGACAGATGAAAACAGGGGATGGCCGTCAAAGCCACTAAGGCTTCGCCAGCATCCCCTGTTGGAAGCATTAACTTCAGCTGAACACGTTACATCATCAAGGTAGCCATCCGAACGGCCCCCGAATCAGTCCCGACTCCCGCCAAAAAAATGCAGCAGCATCAGGAAAAGATTAATAAAGTCAAGGTAGAGGGCCAAGGCACCGAGAATTGCTCCTTTTCGGATGGCAACCTCGCCCTGCTCCATGATACCCTGCTCGCCCATAGTCTTTATTTTCTGTACGTCATATGCCGTCAACCCGACAAAGACCAGGACACCGATGACGGAGATTGTCCAATACAGGCTGGAGCTCTGTAAAAATATATTGACGATCGAGGCCAGGATGATACCGATCAACCCCATGAAAAGAAAGGAACCCATACCGGACAGATCCCTTTTCGTCACCATGCCGTACACGGCCATTGCGCCAAACATGCCGGCGGTAATCAAGAAGGTTCCCCCAATTGAAGCATTGGTATACCGCAGAAAGATTACCGACAGGGTCAACCCGTTTAAGATCGAATAACCTAGGAACAGGCCTGTGGCTGTTCCGGGTTGAATTTTTTCAATCCGGGCCGAGAGATAAAAGACCATGCCGAGTTCTGCAAGAATCATGATCATAAACAAGGGGCTTGAATATATCGCCATAGCCAAACCGGACTGGGCGGTAAAATAGGCTACCACCCCTGTCAGGCCCAGGCCGAGCGCCATCCAGTTGAACACCTTGGCAAGAAAAATAGTAGACGCCTCCTGCCGGGCTTGTGAAGCTGATATTGTAGCAGCTTGATACTGTTGAGTCTCCATATACTGTATTCTCCTTGATGCTTTTTATTAACAAGCTGACCGAATCCAACAGAGGACATCAGTAGCTACTTTCAAGAAATCGAATCCACACACGCAAGTTCTGAACCAATTTCCTGGCAAACAACCGTAGAGTTGCTTATATTTTTTATCACTTCAGGGTCAAAGGCACGTTATGGCCACCACCCGAACAGTGATTATATTTTAATCAATCTTTCACAGAAGGCAACCGAAACAGGATACGAAAATGAAAATTGCAATCAGCGGCAAAGGCGGTGTCGGTAAAACTACAATAATGGCGATCTTGGCCGGAGAGCTCAAAAAATCCGGTCGTGAGGTACTGGTCATTGATGCCGACCCAAGTCCGCATATGGCGGAAACACTGGGAATCAGAGATGCCGGGAAGGCAAAGCCAATTTCCGAGATGACCAAGCTTCTTACCGAACGTTCAGGTAAGACCCCAGGCTCGCCATTTTACAACTTGAACCCCGAAGTAAATGATATTCTTCATGATTTCATGATCGAGCAGGACGGCATACGATTAATGGTCCTTGGTGCCGTCCAGGTCGCCGAAGGCGGCTGTGCCTGTCCGGAAAATCATGTCCTGAAGAAAATGCTGAAAAAAATGCTCCTTAGCAATAATGAGGTCATTTTACTGGACATGGAGGCGGGAGTTGAACATCTTGGCCGGGGAACAGTGGTTGGCGTTGACCAACTGCTCATCGTGGTCATCCCCTCACGCTCCAGTATCCGTACGGCGTTGAAAATTAAAAAGATGGCCGACGATGTCCAAATCCCCAAGGTTTCGTTTGTGGGTAACATGGTCCAGGACGAGGAAGACAGGCAATTTCTCACCAGCGCCCTTGGCGAGGCACCGGTGGCCTTTTTCCCGGACTCCGGGAAAATACGAAAGGCCGAACGTTCGGAAACAGCCGTTATCGATTTAGAAGATGGCCTTGATGAGGCCCCGCAAGAACTCCTGCAGGCAATATTTAACGATTAACGGCAACTATAAATCCCATTACGCCTTTTCAATAAAAAGATTAGCCCTGATCGAGTGAAACAGACTTACCCACCGGCAGGTCAACGGTCGCAATGGTCGGCCCGTCCGGTTCACTCTTGAGTGTCAACAGGCCACGATGATCCCTGATAATACCTTTGCTGATGCTTAGGCCCAAACCGGTCCCCTTGCCAGGCGGCTTAGTGGTGAAGAGGGTGTCAAAGATGTGATCAATAACATCCTGGTCGATGCCACTGCCCCAGTCGGTGATTGTTGTTCGCATGATGTCCCTGTCATCGGCAACCATCCTCCTGCTCTTAATTTCCAGCTTTTTCTTCTCAGGGTTTTGCCCCGGAAAACGTTGATTGAGGGCATAGGATGCATTTGTCAGCAGGTTGATGAAGACCTGTTGCAGCTGCTGGGGATTACCCCGCAGGAAAGGCAGGTCTTTGGGGACATCGACACTCAGGTGGATACCATCCTGCTGAAACTGGTGACTGAGCAGTGCAACACTGTCCTCGATGACATCTCCAATGCGTATTTCATCTAGCATTTCATCCCGTTGTCTGGCAAAGCTGAGCAGGTTGCTCACGATGATCGCTATGCGTTCCCCCTCCTTGATAATTCGCCCCATGATGTCCTTGTGCAAAGGGGCACTTTGTGCCTCGGGCTCAATGTCGTCGAGTAAAATCTGGGTATAGTTAATAATCCCGTTGATCGGATTGTTGATCTCGTGGGCCACTCCGGCTGCAAGTTCTCCGATCGCTGCAAGTTGGCCTGCATGCAGCGCCTCGGCTTTTCTAATCTTTTCTTCCGTAATGTCGCGTACAGTGGCAATCAACAACCGATCCTGCCCATGGCGCATTTCACTTAAAGACATTTCAATGGGAAAGGTAGAGCCGTTGTTACGCATCCCGGTCAACTCCTTCTGCGAACCGACGACACTGCGGATGTCATGACCATTACCATCGCTTGCATTCTCCGGTGTGGCCGGGCCGCCTGGAAACTGAATGAGGCTATCGATATGCTTACCGACAATGCCGGCGGACTCATGACCAAACATCCTGCAGGCTGCGGCATTGAGTGATTCGACAGTGCCGTCTTCCGAGATGGTGATCAACCCATCCAGCATGTTGTCAATAATCGAACGGGTCCTGGCCTCGGCTTCCTCGCGTTCCCGCATGGATCTGTTAATCCGGTATGAGCCGAAAAAGATACCAAGCAGACCAAGCACCCACAATCCACCATGGGCAAGAGAGAAGATGAGAATATTCTTTCGGTAAATGGAGAAGAGCAGGCTCATGGGAACCGAGACCGTTATTCCGCCTCGTATATCGCCAAGTTCATAGCCCTCGTGGCATTTCAGGCAACCGATTTCGGTTATCATTGGCTGCATCAGCATAAGATAGGGTTGACCGTCAACCTCTTCGACGGAGCTGACGTCTGTCTCCCCTTCTTCAAAAGCTTGCAACGCCTTTGACTCCCAGGCGTTGGCAGCATTTTCCTCGCGGATCGGATCAAGACTCGTAATGTGACCCAGGGCACTGTGGGGGCTCGCCTTAATTTCATAGACCTGACGGATCATGTACTCCGGATTCACCAGGGTGAGGGGTACCCCTGTGGCGGTTGTCCCTGTCGATTCAGGCAGGTGTTTCAGATAGGGGTTAGGCGGTGTGGTCTCTGATACCGGAACATATACACCTTTATGGTTTGTCGCCCAATGATAATAAGCCAGATCTTTATCAAAAATAGTCCGGGCCTCACTGGTTGCTACCGCTATACTCTCCTGTTTTTGCCGCTCGATGTTCCAGGTTAATGAGGAGATAACGACAATGGTCCAGCAACCGGCAAACAACCAGGCATTTTTCCCGAACTTGACCTTTTCCGGCACCGACGTTGCGTCCTTGATGCGGCTCTCAAGGCAAAAACAGATAATAATGGTGAGCACGGCTAATATGCCGCCGGTGACAAGATATTCGCTGGAAAAGACAAAGGTTTCGGGGTGCACCGTCATCTTGATCAGGCTGCTGAGGGAGCCCATAAAGATGAAGAGAAAAAAGTAGAGTGTATAACGTATTGAACGTTTGGAAGGGAGGAGCTGTTGTAAGCGTCGCAAGATGTTGTTCATGGTATCTCTGGCGACAGCAGGGATTGATGAAAAAACAAAGGATTGTTTTTCATACGCATCTCACAGTATAGGCTAAAGAGATCATTGTCGATGTTGTAAAAAGCCTCGCCACCGACGGCGGAAAACGATAACGATAGCCATGGCAAAAAAATGAATGGCCGATCATTTCCTGTGTACACAAATATATTTTTACATGCTAAGCAATGATTTTCTCAGAAAAATACCACTGACAAAAAACTCAACCACCAGGGGGAGAGATAGGCGGGAGGGGACAGGAACAGCATATCGAAAGATATGCAACATTTTGCGAGAAAAGCAGATAATGTTGAGAATTTCGAGATATGCGGAAAAAATTTAACACGATGCATAAATCGTATACCTGGTAAAAATACCCATCAGTAAACCAGTATTTATATCTGTAGACGAGTAATAGATTTATAAGTAGTATTTCTCTGTGAAACCATACGGCGTCTGGATGTTTACTTTTCATTCATGCATTTTACACCATATTGGTCAATTTCCAGCCTCCACCTCATAATGCTCAGAATGGGCATAATTTATATTTCGAGAGCAATCATTAAGGGTATAACGCACGACTTTACAATAGCGTAACGCTTGAAGACTCTTGAATAGCCGATAACTGCTTAACAACTCATTGGTGATGTGAATCAGATGGCCAGAACAAAAATAATTGCGACCCTGGGGCCGGCAACAGCCGACAAAGCCATCATTGAACGACTGATACTGCTAGGGGTTAATGTTTTTCGCCTCAATTTCAGCCATGGTGACCACGCCTTTCATGCCCGGCTGATCAACGATACCCGAAGCATTGCAGAACAGCTCAACAGACCGATAGCCCTGCTTCAGGATATTTCCGGGCCCAAAATCCGGGTACAACCGATGGAACCTCTGCAGTTGACTGAAGGCGAGCTGCTCACTATCTGGAGGAAAAAACCTCCCAAATGGGAACAGCATTGTATTTCCATCAACTATCCCAAAATACTTGAAGGGGTTTCTATTGGTGATCAAATTTATTTTGCCGACGGCACCATACGTTCCGCGGTTGAAGAGGTTGATTCAGACAAGGTCACGATAAGAATCTTAACCGGGGGAAAACTCACCAGCGGAAAAGGGGTGAATCTGCCTGTTGGTCAGATAAAGTTGTCTGCGATCACCGCAAAAGACAGAAAAGATATTCTCTTTGGTCTATCCCAGAAAATTGATCTGATAGCGCTTTCTTTTGTTCAATCTGCCGACGACATTCGACAGGCTAAAGAACTTGTACAGAATGAAGGCGGCAATACGCCCGTTTTTGCCAAAATAGAAAAAAGCTCGGCCCTGGAAAACATTGACGAGATTATCCTGGAAGCGGACGGTTTGATGGTCGCCAGAGGGGACCTGGGCGTAGAGATGGGACCCTATGTCATTCCTGTTATGCAGAAGCAGATCATTGCAAAGGCGCGGGAAAAGGGTCTGCCGGTGATCATTGCCACCCAGATGTTGATGTCGATGGTGTCCTCGCCCTACCCCACTCGGGCAGAGGTCTCTGACATTGCCAATGCGGTCCTGGATGGTGC
>CALZIH010000067.1:0-20044 GCA_945787305.1 uncultured Desulfobulbaceae bacterium
ATCCGCACGGCAATCATAAAAGTCTGCGCCGGAAAATTGGTCCGCCAACGCTCTACCGATCCTGCAGCCGCCATTGGTAATGGCCAACACCGCACAACGCATATTCAGCCGGCCCTGTAGCCGTGGCTGAACCCGGCATCATAAAGCTTTGACGCCGCACTATCATCATCGGCAAGCGCTTTGCCCACCACGATCATGGCGGTTTTTCGAATTTCGGAATTCTCAATTTTATCCGCAATATCAGCAAGCGTGCCCCGGACAATATGCTGCTCGGGCCAGGAGGCCTTTTCAACTACCGCAATCGGTGTATCAACGGCGTACCCCCCTGAAGTCAGCTCGCTAACGACCTCATCCATCATCGATACGGAAAGAAAAATGCACATCGAAGCCTGAATTGCGGCGAGATTCTTTAGGGACTCACGCTCCGGTACCGGGGTTCGACCTGCCCGGCGGGTAAAAATAACGGTCTGGGTGACCTCGGGCACTGTCAACTCCACCTTAAGGGCTGCCGCAGAAGCCAAGGCCGAGCTAACCCCGGGAACGACCTCATACTCAATGTTCTCTTTATCAAGCCGCTGCATTTGCTCCCGGATGGCACCGTAAATGGATGGATCCCCGGTATGCAGCCGGACCACCTTTTTCCCCTGCCGACAAGCAGGTATCATGATTCCCATGATACCATCCAGGTCCATACCGGCAGAATCATGGATCTCCGCCTCAACCCCCTCCAGCAGGGCCGGGTTAACCAGACTGCCTGCATAGACGATGACGTCGGCCTCATCAAGCATTTTCCTCCCTTTCAAGGTAATCAGCTCGGGGTCTCCGGCACCGGCACCGACAAAAACTATGGGTTGACTCATGAATTACCCCTGTTCGAGTTACACGTCATAGATTCATACTTCCTGCAACGACGGAGCCATCAGTGAGGGCTCCTCCAAGGACCGTATCCTTGTTTGGATCCCAATCTGTTTTTTTCGGACCAGCAGGGTTGTAAAGTAGTGCAGTTTCTTGTTCAGCGCCTCCCGGATATCCGTATAGATCTTCTGATCATCCATACCACAACGTTCGATGAGTACAGCCTTATCGGTCAAGCCCAGTTCATCAAGTAAAGCTATAACGTGATCGAGTTTACGATACACCTTCATCAGAACAACGGCATCAAACGTTTGCAGTATTTGCCGCAAGCGCTCATCATCAAAAGCAGCTGGCACAATAGAAACCACATCATCCCCCAGACCCAAGGGGCTGCAGACATGAGCTGAGCAAGCAGCCATAGCCGTGATTCCGGGAATGATAGAAACTGAAAGATACGGTCGCAGCTCTTGCAGGGTAGCCAGCAAATAAAAGGCGGTGGAATAAAGCCCGGGGTCACCCAGAGTGGGAAAGGCAACATCCTCACCCGCATCAAGGTGTCTCAGGACCACCTGGGCAGCGTCACGCCAACCCTGCACAACGTCCGGGTCCTGTTCCTGCTCCAAATACACCTTTTTCATGGGAAAACACAATTCCAGAACGGTTTTGTCAGTCAGTTCCACTTGCGCAGAAGCAATCTCCAGGGCACTACTGTTACCATTCTGTTTCGCCTTGGGCGCGACCCAAACCTTTGTCTTTTCAAGGATACGCACGGCCTTACAGGTCATCAGTTCCGGATCTCCCGGACCAATGCCCACCAGGTACAGTCGTCCCTGTAGCTTGTTTATTGTCATTTTTTTCCTGTTATTATGGTAATGGGATTTAGCTTTTTCTCCGCAAGGCCAGCACCTGGGTTTCTTGTGATCGAAACAGTCCGAACCGCCACTTCAAGTCCTTTTTTCGCCATCAATTCCGGTGCCTGCTCCGCTGTTTTTTCAAGCACAGCACTTGCGACCATCAGGCCGCCAACCAAAAGACGATCGGCAGCATGATCAACAAGTTCTGCTAGCCGACCGCCGCTGCCACCAATAAAAACCCTGTCCGGATCGGGCAGCCCGGATAGCTGTCGCGGAGCCTCACCGGCGACGAGGTTGATATTGTACAAGCCGAACCTCGATATATTGTTGCGGATATTGTTTTGTCCTTCATTCTTCTTCGCCACGGTGTAGATATCAAGCCCCGGAGACAACCTGGCAGCTAGCTTCCACCGATATCGAACCGGAACCGCCGCCCACGTCCCAGAAAACACCACGGACGGGCAAGCGCAGACAGTGGAGAATAACCGCTCGCACCTCATCCTTGGTAATCAGGCCACGGGAATGAAGAATCTCTTGCTCCTGTAAGCCGAAAACCGGGCCTGAGGACTCGGGTATTTCCTGCTCAATCAACATCATGTTCAGTGCCGCGAACTGTTTACCAGCAATTTCGCCCAGACTGCCGCGGGTCAGCTTTTCATCCTCGGTTCCCAGGTTCTCGGCCACCCGAACCCGAATGTTTTGTATACGGTTCTGATCTCCGTGTTGCTTGAGAACAGCTAATAAATCGGCTGCGATCCGGTCCGGCGAATTGCGATGGTCGGTAAACAACATTACCTTGGTATGGGGCAAGATACGTCCAGCCAAACTGCCAGGATCACGACCATGGAGGCTGATCAGGGTCAAATCATCCCAGGGCACCTTGAATCGGGCACAGGCCAGTTGAACCGCAGATAAAGCCGGAAAAATCCGCACCCGCTCAGAACCGAAACGCTCAATCATCGTCCGACCAATGCCGAAAAAAAGCGGGTCCCCCGAGGCAAGTATGGCAACATCACCATGGGTTAGCGCATCATCAACCCCATGAACCATTTCTTGCACCGGGGCAATGGGTATCCTTTTGCCCCGCACACCGACAAGCAATGACTCAAAACGCTGTGAAACCACCACTGCATGACAAGATTGCATAAGCTGAGAGCATTCTGCCGGCAACCGGTTGCCGCTGACACCGAATATCAAGATTTCAGACATGCTCAACCACTCCATCTTCTGAGGTTACGAGATATACCGTAACCGGCAAACCGGAACGCTTGACGGCATATTCCCGTGCCCTAACACAGACGGCCCGAACCAAATCATCGCGTCCGGCGATCTTCAGGCGCTGATATATTTCCCTGGCCGTATTGGCAGTTGCCATGCTTGCAGCAAGATCCTCCTCCAAACCAAGTTCATGGAGAAAATCAGCAGCCTGCCGCATTTCCAGAGCCCCGTGCCTGACATGGGTCTGGGGAATGCCCAGGCCGCACTTGAGCACTTTGGCCCACATACCGGCAAGATGTATTGCTGTAAACCCTTGTCGTTTTGCTGCTTTCAGGGCATAGGCCAGGTAATCGCCCATCATAACCCGGGCCTCTTCCGGCAGGTTCAATATCCGCTGCGCAGCGGCTTCGGAGGTCCTGCCGGTGGAGAGTAAAACCTCGCTTAACCCCACTGCCCGTGCAACCTTCATGGAGGCATCGATGGTATCGGTCCAGGCCTTTGCCGACACCGGCCGGACAATACCGGTGGTGCCGAGAATAGACAGGCCGCCGATGATGCCCAGCCGTTTGTTCAAGGTTTTTTCCGCCAGTATCTCGCCATCGGTAACAGAGATGGTTACCAATAAGGGAATTTCACCAGCCCCAAGCTCTTGTATGGCCTCGCCAACAGCCTTCCGAATCATCTCCCTTGGAACCGGATTAATAGCCGCCTCGCCCACCGGAACCGGCAGACCGGGTTTGGTGACCCGCCCGACTCCGGTACCGGCGACAAGGTGGATCAACTCATCGCCGGTTTCTGACTCATTTTCTTCAACAACGGCAACGATCTCCGCGCCGTTGGTCACATCGGGATCATCGCCGGCATCCTTGATCACCGAGGCTCGCCCCTGACCATCCAGATAATCACAGGAATGGAGGGAAAAACCATATCGCTCACCGGTCGGAAATGGTATTTCCACCCGATCGATGTCCTGCCCCTTCAACAACACAAGCGTAGCCGCTTTGGCGGCAGCTGCTGCACAGGCGCCGGTGGTGAATCCGGATCTGAGTTTTTTTTTCTTCTTTATGCTCAAATTACAAATTACTCATTGCTCTTCTCAACCGAACAGCGGTTTCATGAAACTTCGCTCATAGCTGATGATGCACCGCGTTTTGTCGGCATAGGCAAAAGCCTCTTGACAGCCTGCATCGCCAGCCATCTTTTCTCTATACTCTTCGTAGGCGGCCAGACTTGGAAAACTGAACAATGCCACGGCAATATTATTTGCCCCCTCATGGGGTAAAAAATATCCGTGATGGGTACCGCCAAATTTATTCACCAAGGGGATCCACATGGCGGCATACTGTTCAAACTCTACCAACTTATATGGATCTATTACATAGCGAAGATAACACGTGACCATATGTCCTCCTATCAACAGAGATCAGGCCAGCCGGAGTAAGGCATTGACAGCTGCCACCGCCACCGGGGTGCCGCCTTTTCGACCGAGCGCAGTGATGAAAGGATACTCCTTGCTCTCCAGAATCGCCTTGGATTCAGCAGCGTTGACAAATCCAACCGGAACCCCGATAACAAGTTCGGGTCTGAACTTGCCGGCATCGATAAGTTCCATGGTTTTCAGCAGGGCCGTCGGCGCATTGCCGACAACGACTATGCCGATATTCTCATCCATGGCCAGCTCCACTGCTGCTTCGGAACGGGTCATGGTTTCCGCTTTCGCCCTGTCCATGGTTTCCGGATCACTGATCCGGCAGATCACCTTGCCGCCGAGCTGTTCCAGCAATCCTTTTGAAATCCCGCTTGCGGCCATGTTAACATCAACCAAAATGTTTTTTCCGGCCCGGAGTGCCTTCAATCCGGCGGTAATGGCCCCGGGGTGAAACCGCATGTTATCGGCAAAGGAAAAATCGCCGGTTGCATGGATACAACGCCGGAGCACGGCAAATTCTTCCGGGCCAAAATCAGTGGGCCCGATCTCAGACTCAATAATGCGAAAACTCTCGGCCTCGATTTCCAGGGGCCCAATCTTTTGTAATTCAGGTAGGTTCACAATATTTTGTAATCAATTGGTTAACATTTATACTCTGGAAGCAAGACAAGACTCGACAAAATTGCGTCCAGCTTCCGGCGTTCGTCCCCAGTGCAGATGCACGTAGCCCGCTAAGGTGTTCTTGATGAGGTACCCTTCTATCCGTCCGTCATCGAGGATGTACCCTCGCCTCACCACTGCGGGCATTTCGTCAATTTCCGAGTAATGAAACTCGTGCCCGTAGCACTGGCAACCTTGAGCACCAAGCAGGGTATCGGCCTGGACTTGCACTTGTCGATAGCCTAACCTGCGCAATCGTTTCTGCATCCGTGACGCCACCGGGAAGACCCCGACCATGGGGTAGTCCCTGCCTTCGGTATCTTTGATAGAGGCGGTCAGATACATAAAACCGCCGCATTCGCCGTATACCGGCTTACCGGATGCTGAAAACGACTTAATTGCCTCACGCATGGACGTATTGTTAGCCAAGGCTGGAGCATGCAACTCGGGGTAGCCTCCACCGAGATAAAGGCCATCCAGGTTTTCCGGCAACGCCTGATCGTGGAGGGGACTAAAAAGAACAAGCTCGGCCCCGGCACCCTCTAACATCTCCAGATTATCCTGGTAATAAAAACAAAAGGCCTCATCCCAGGCAACACCGATACGGACAGAGTCCGACGGTTTTTGTGCCCCCTCAACCTTGGCATCCGGGGGTTCAAGTGCCTTTGCTGATTGGGCAAGTTCCAGTAAACAATCCAGGTCGAGGTGTTGTTCAACCAAATCAATCAGGCGCTGCTGATTCAGATGAACCTCGGCGCCCATATGCAAACCGAGATGGCGAGACGGAAGGGTAATGGTGCTGTCCCTTGGCAGAGCACCAATTATCTCTGCACGGCAGTGTTGCTGTACAGCCCCTGCAATCATCTGCAGATGACGGTCACTTCCAACCCGGTTAAGGATTACCCCGACCACTTGCACTTCAGGGTCCAGGGTTTCAAAACCTTTAATTACAGCAGCCACACTTTCAGCCGCAGAGCGGACATCCACCACAAGTATGACAGGGAGACCGAGCAGGGAGGCAAGGCCGGCCGCTGAACCTTTGCCGCCGTCAAATAGACCCATCACCCCTTCAATAACAGATACTCCGTCTTGCGGAGCATGGTCAGCATAAAGCTTTTGCACGTAGTCGGCCCCGCACATCCGCACGTCCAGATTTCTCGACAACCGACCGGTTACCAGGCGATGCAGGGTAGGATCAATGAAGTCGGGCCCGCATTTAAACGGCTGCACGTTCATCCCTCGCTTAGACAACGCCGCCATAATACCAAGGGTCGCAGTAGTCTTACCACAACCGCTGCTGGTTCCTGCAATAACGATGGCTGGATTCGAATTCCGTGTTCCAAGTTCCGGGTTCATGGCTTAACTTTTGGGTACAATATTTCAAAGACCGTCGAAATCCCTTTAAGCAGGCCGAGTGTCGGTCGAGAAACCAATTTTTCATCAACCAAGAAAATCTGATTCTCCCGTACGGCCTTGATAACCTGGAATCCCGGTTCCTGTTGTATCATTTCAACAGTCACCTGATTCATTCGCCCCTGTTGAGCCAAGAACACATCGATCCGGCCGGCCTTGGCAAGTATCCGCTCCTTTCCGTAAGCAGCAATGTTTGTTTTTCTTACCTGGAGAGCGTCCGCGGCCACATTTATCCCCCCTGCAGATTCCAACACAAAGATAGCCATGGAGCTGGGAGCAAAGGTCTTCATCCGCTTGTGGATGGATTCAAAATAGACCTTTTTTCGATCCTGCTGTGCAATTTGATCAACCTGTTGTTTGATGTCGGCCAGGCCGGTACCAAAACGGGCAATCATCTGCCCAGCCTCCTGAGGATGACCGGTCAACCTACCCAGGGTTTCCCAATAACGAAACATCTCATCTATAGCTGCCGGTTGGAGAGAAACCACCTTGACCCCGCTCTGCTCAAGTCGCTGCACAAGCTGTGGATAGCTGCGGCTGATCATGGGTCGGATCAAAACAAGATCCGGTTTCAGGGCCAGCAGCCGCTCCGGATCATCACGAAAACTCAGTCGCGGCAAATCGGGAAGTTGCCGGTCGCTGCGCCCGACCGCCACGATCTGCCCACCAGCACCCATATCAATCAAGTTCCGGGTATGGGCGGCATAGAGGGAAATAATCCGGGTAAAAGGCTTCTCCACCACAATGACCCGGCCATCGCTGTCAACAATCGGGTTACCTGCCGCAAAAGCGACAACGGGCAGGAACAATACTAAAAAAAAGCACAATCGTTTCAACATCGCTGGTCTCAACTTGGAATTTTATAACTCACTTGCCTGCAACCGGAAAACTCATCCAACCGAACGTGGGCATCAACACCATATACATCACGGATGACCTGTGCTTGCAGCACCTCATCAAGTGCTCCCTGATACAACAATCGTCCATTTTTCAAAAAGATCAACTGGTCACAAAAAAATGTGGCAAGGTTTAAATCATGTAAAGCCGCGATCACGGTTAACCCTTTTTTCCTTATTCGCCTGCGGATGGCACCAAGGATAGACAGCGAGTGATAAACATCAAGGTTTGAAGTCGCCTCATCCAGCAGCAGGACTTCCGGGTCCTGGGCCAGTGCCCTGGCCACGGCCACCCGTTGCTTTTCTCCTCCGGACAGCCTTGTAACTTGCCGATCGGCAAGCGTTGCAATCCCCAGCTCCTCCATCACAGAATCAACCAAGGCATAATCCTGGTCCGAAAGTCCTGAAAACCTGCCCAGATGTGGATGACGCCCCATCTCCACCACTTCGCGAACCGAAAAACCGAAGCGCACCACAAAGTCCTGGGGCACAAGGGCCACTTTCCCGGCAAGCGCCTTTGACCGCCAGGACGATAGAGCAGCTCCCCCCAGTTCGATCCTGCCCGCTGTCGGCAGCAGCAGACCACAAAGGAGATCAAGCAGGGTTGTCTTGCCGCTGCCGTTTGGCCCCAACACACCGTAACAACACCCTTTTTTTAACTGCAGATTAAGATCATGGAGAACAGGAAGGTTCCCGTACGAAAAACCGACCTGCTGCAACTGCCAGAGAAGCTTAGAAGCCTGCTGTGCCATCCTGCTGCCTTTTCTTAAAGATTACACAGAAAACAGGCCCTCCTATCAGGGCTGTCAACACACCGATGGGCACCTCCGATGGCAATATCGCCCGGGTCAAGGTGTCGGCACAGAGCAGAAGCAATCCCCCGCCCAGAAATGAAAGCCCTATCAGCCAGCGGTTATCAGGACCGATCAGATGACGCAGGAGATGCGGAACAATGAGGCCGACAAAACCGATTATTCCGGAAACCGATACGCAAACCGCTGTCATCAGGGAGCAGACAACAAGGAGGGTCCAGCGCAGTCGCACCGTATTGACCCCCAGGGTTGAGGCCGTCCGCTCACCGGTAGCCATGATATTGAGTTCCCGGCCATGGAACAGGCAAACCACAATACCGGCCAGGGCCACAGGCATGAGGAGCAAAACATTCTGCCAGGAGACACCGGACAGCGAACCCATGAGCCAGAAAATAATGATCCCCACCTGTTCATCGGCCAGGAACTTGAGAAAACCAATGGCAGCGGACAGGATGGCGGCAACAATCACCCCGGACAAAATCAAGCTGGTGGATGACAATCTTCGATCACCGGCAGCCAGAGCCAGTACCACCAATAAGGTCGCCACACTGCCTGCAAAAGAAAAAATAGGTACCGAAAGAGCAGAAGGCAGTGCCAGCCCGAAAACCTGCAGGACGATCACCAGCGAGGCACCAAAAGCGGCCCCCGAAGAAATCCCCAGGGTATAGGGGTCGGCAAGGGGATTGAGGAGAATTGCCTGAAAGACGGTACCGCAGATGGCAAGCACTCCGCCGACCAGTACGGCGGCGAGAATGCGAGGAAGACGAACATCGGCAACAACCGCCACGGTAACCGGATCCAGTCCGTTTTCACTACCAAGAAGCCTGCCGATCAGCACGTTCAAGACATCTACGGCCGGAACTTCCATATAGCCAAGCGTAGCAGAGAGTATCACAGCCGCAGACAGCAGCAGCAACAACACCACACCTGTACATGCTAAAAACCCTTGCCTGCCGGTCATCTACTTCAGGACAATGCCCGCGTTCCGGGCTGCATCTGCGGCATGACGAACAAAAATCTCTGCAAACTCGGCCTGTTCGCCAAGGCCGCGCTTGACCGGCAGCACCGTAAAACCATTCTTTCCCAGGATGGTTTTCCAGGACCCATCTTCCGTCCCTGCCATGTCATTGAGGGCATGATCACCGGCAACCACCATGCAAGGCTTCAAAATCACTTTCTCCACGCCATGGAGTTTGAGGGTATCCATCACATCCTCAAGGGAGGGAAAACCTTCCACATTGCCGATAACCGTGACAACGTCCGGGTACAACAGTCGCATCCGGTCGGCAAGCTCAAGATAGGATCCAGCCGATGGAAAATGTTGGTTGCCATGCCCCATATAGACAAGAGCGGCCTGCTCTTTTACAGCCAGGGCAGCATCAGGGGCCAAAGCTCTGGCGGCTGTTGAAATATCATCAGCATAGGGATGGTCCGTACCATAGGTGCCAAGAGCCGGCCGACCAAGGACAACCTTATAAAAGGGTTTGTATTTGGCCTTCTTCACCGTACCCATCCGCATCAAGCCATCGACATACGTCTCAAGATCAAGATATTCTTCCCCCATGGCAATATGGGTCGGCTGGAGAACAATGGTATCATACCCCTGGTCCTGCAAATCGGCGATGGTTGCCAGCGGGGTTTTCACATGGAGAATATCGGAAGGAATTTCAGGATGGGCCTTTAAATACACGGGATCATTGGCCCGGCGCTGCCATTTCCTGCGAATAATATTTGAGGTAAAGGCAATCCGTACCGGTGTTTCAGGGTACTTTTCCACCATTTTTTCCCGAATAGTAAGCAGACCCTGCAGGGCGGATTCTACCGAAGTGCCAAACATGGCCAGAACAATGGCGTTCTTGTGCTCCACCTTCCACGCTCCACTTGCAAAACCGGTTGTCGAGACAAATAACAACAGGACAACGACCGTAAAAAAAAACGTTTTCATCTTCATGAAAACCTCCTCTTTACACGGCCCGGAAAAACAAAAATCCCGGACCAATTAAAATAATTGATCCGGGATTTCCCTATATTACCCCAGAATCTGTCTTCCCCTGAGCCATAGGGCAAGACGTTTTTTCCAGGCAGGTCTTCTGACTTTCCCGCCCTTTCAACGGCCTTCCCGTCCCATCAAAGTGGGACAGTGGCACACAAGGTTGAAAGGGTTCCCTTACGTTACAGCATAAGGGCGAGATTACAGCGGCGGGCCCGTCCCGGATTTACACCGGGTTCCCTCTTCATCCGCCTGACGGCGGACACCTGAAATCACTAAACTCTACCAACTTACCCAAAGAGTAGGGCAAAGTCAAGTAGGCTGGCAGATGCGCCTCAGCACATCGGTAGCACCTCCGGTTCTCTTAGGGAATCCTTGTGGTTACATAGTTTCCGGTTGCAGGATTTTTACAGCGAACTTCGGCAGATACCGATCCAGGTTGTAAAGATTTTTCCAACTGCATCCGAATTATCAATCTTCCCGGTCGCAAGCCGCTTATCAGCCAACTGACCATGCCGCTTGCCGGAGTATATTTTTTTAGCGGCGGAGCGGCATGGGTAATTCTGGTACCCACCGGCAACTGCTGTTTCAAGATAAGGCTTGCCGGAGCAGGTTTTCCAATGGTCAGTTCCAAGACTATCTCCCGGCCGCTGTTTTGCAAATATTTTCCGGTGACCACTCCCCGAGCATGAGCAAGCGGGAGGAAAAGAAAAAAAAGCGGGACAGAGAGCCACATAATCATAAGAAATCTTTGAACATACATAACACTACCCAATCTAAGGAAGAATTTCAAATTGCCCCTGGGCCTCATTCCACCGATATCCGGATCCCATCCAGATCTCCTCAATCTCATCAATACCTATTTCAAATCCGGCAAGCCCAGTGAATTCATCGTACACGGTCAGAATCTCATCATCGTCCAGACGATAATCACGATTCAAATCGGCAAAATGGTAGGGAGCCGGGCTAAACTTCCGCTCTCCTTCAGTGGTGACACTGAGCTTTTTCCCCTTGCGTAGAGAAGCGTTGCCGGCAAACTCGACGGAAGTCGATGTTTTCCCGGTAAACTTGACCAGATATCCAAAACGCTGATGCTCCCCAACTCGCTTCTGCAACCACTTGATCGTATCAATACCGGCAGAGGCTGCATTGGGAACACTTGCAAGAAGTGTAATTTCGGGCGGTAGCTGTTCCTTGACCAGAAGCGGAACCGGTGCATCGCCGGAGGTAATAATTTCAACAAGCACTGGAAAGGGCTGGCCGGGTGGCGAGTGACCGGGAAGGTGGCGAACACTCTGCAGGCTCACAGGTTTACGGTTTGACAAAAGAAACCAACTGAGCAGGCCGCCGACAACCAGAAAAACGACCGGTATAAAAATTTTCAGTTTGCCCCCTGGAGCCCTATCCTCGGAGCTTACAATCTTTAAAGTATCATCAGGAGATGCGTTGTCTTGCGCGCCGCTCTCCTCGGGTATTTTTTTCTCACGTTCAAGAATATCTTCAAGATCAACCTCAAGAGCCAAAGCCAGCTTCAGACCATTTTCTTTTTTTACGCTCGCATAACGCCCGTTTTCCCATCGGGAAACAGTATCCGTGGTAACGCCAACGGCCGTGGCCAGATATAACTGGGTCAGTCCTTTGCTTTCACGCAATCGACGGACTTCAGCTCCATCAATCCTGATCATTGCTATACCAGTGCTGTATTCTTCCTGTTTGATGACCATACCTTGCAGCCAGATTATACCAAGCCCTGTACTCCGAAGGTAACCGGTATTATCTGATACACCGCATCACCTATATCACCTGTCATGGGTGATAACCAGTTGACCATGCATGAAGCGATTGTACACACTTCAATCAAGTTGAAGGTTACCAGCAGTACCTTTGGACCTCTTTATCCATAAAGCTTTACTGAAAAACCAGGGAACACTGATAGCGGGGAGATTGCCGCTACCAACATTAACCATACCTGAACTTTACCGATGTCGCCCTCGATATCACCCGATGTCGGGTTTGCAGACATGTCAGTATGCCCTACACTTGCAGTATAGGCAAGGGTTTCAAAATATTTTTTTACTCTTTTCCATGGAGGACCATCATGTTCAAAAAAGCATCCGTTCTGTTGGCAACCATCGCACTCTTCAATTTTGCTGTTCCTGCTGCAATTGCCGCTACTGCAACATGCACAGTCAGCGAAATACAGAACACAGTAGTAATTCTCGACTGTGGCAAAGCAGCCTGCAAGCTGCACGTCGGCGATAAAGTAAAGATCAAACCGGCAAAGAGGTACATTAGCAATTGCGACCTAGTTTTATTAGGTCCATACTGTTCAGGTGTCCGCCTCCTGGTGGATGAAAAGGGAACCCGGTGTGAATCCGGGACGGGCCCGCCGCTGTAACCCTCGCTTATATAATAAGTATCCATGGCCACGATAGCCACTGACCCGCCAAAGCGGGTTGGGAAGGCGGCCACCTGGAAAGGGAAGTCAGAAGACCTGCCTGCAACAAACACGGCATTCCCCGCGGACCGGGTACGCTATGATTCTGTGGATAACAGGGATATCCCGGGTCGATTCTTTCATTTTTCGATCCGGGTTTTTTTATGCCCGGTCACAGGAGGTAATACCATGCATGGACGAAAAAAAGACGGTTTATTGCTGATCGGCGAGAGTCTGCACATCCTCAACCCCAACTTTCAACAGGCAGTAGAAAACCAGGACGCTACGGAGCTCGCCCTGTTAGCTGAACAACAGGTTCTTGGCGGGGCAATGGCTTTGGACATTAACCTTGGCCCGGCAAAAGCAATGGCCGACAGGCTGCCGTGGGTCGTAGAGGCCATCCAACAACAGCATCCTGTCCCCTTGTTACTACCAGCGCTCGGCAACAACCTTCATCGAGCTCTGCACATCCACCAGGGGCAGGCAACAATCAATGCGGTCACGGCTCACCCCTCCCAGCTCACAGAAGCGTTACTCCTTGCCCGCGACTTTGATGCCAACCTTGTAGTACTCCTGACCAAACCCGGTCTCCAGATCTTCGATGTACAGCAACGGTTGCTTATCGCACTTGAGGTATTGGAACTGGCAGGCAGCATCGGCCTGCCCCAGCATCGCCTCTACCTGGACCCGCTTTTTTCTATCCGAACCGATCCGGTGACCTGGAGCTTGAGTGGTGGCATGCCTGACCTGGACCCAATACTGCAAACCATTTCTTTGATCGGTGAACTCAGCAACCAGCAGACAAACACTATTCTTGCCCTCAGCAACGGCACCTTGGGCTTACCGGCAAAGAAACGGTCTCTACTCCACTGCAGGATGTTGCCTCTGCTGGTCGAGGCGGGGCTGGATGCTGCTGTTCTTAACTGCCGCGATCAGGTTCTCATGGAAGTTGCCCGCAAGCAGAAGGTCCCTCTACATAAACAGCTAAAAGCCGCCTGAAATTGCTCATCAAGCAAAAGCAAATCAACAGCCCCCTGTCTGTACACTGCGTCATAGGGGGCTGCTTGTTATACTTTTTGTTCTTAGCCCCATACGGCAGACCTGCCTTTTACGCAACACCCCCAAAAAAAATCATTGCAATATTTGTTCTAATGCCGCCAGCAACTCTTGCCGAGTAAATTTCCCCTTGAGCCGTTTAACCACCTCTCCCTTGCGAGAGATGAACACTGCTTCGGGAATAGTCTCAACCCTGATTGCTTTTGCTACGCTTTTTGCTTTCCCGACGGGAAAGCTAAGATGGTATTTTTCCGCGAACTCTTCGATGTCTTTTCTTTTGCTCATGTAAAACAATCCCAGAAAGACGACCCCTTTGTCCTTATACTCCATGAACGCTTTTTGCAGCTCCGGAGCACCAACTTTACAGTTTCTACAAAAAGTCGAGCCTACATAGAGGACTAACGGTTTATTCTGCAAACTGGTGGAGCTGTATATTTTTCCATCCAAATCCGTAAAACTGAAATCCGGCGTAAAGCGCCCAAAAGCTGTCCCTCCTGTGCAAACAAGCAGAAACAGCAATACAAACAAGCAATGTTTCATACATTTTTCTCCTCTCTTAAGCTTTATCAAGCAACTGTCATCTAGATTTATTGTTAACAGTCTACTGGCCATAATCTTACCATTTTTCCTACATTTTTCAATTTCTTGCATATTGTTGACATGATGTGAACCGCTCAGTCACTCGGTGCTCACTCACTTATCCGAATTCTCAAAAATAGAAAAACTGCGCCATTCATCATCAAGTCAAGCTGCACCACTGGTACTTCCTGCTCTAGCCCGCATTTCTCACGAGTAGATTTTGCTGCAGGTTCAAGGCACAGACCATGAAGCCGTAGTTGGCTACTGCAATTGGTCTGTAACGAAGAAGATGCGGCAAAATCTGCTCGCCCGAAGGGTGACTCTTTGATGTGTCATTGGAAAACATTCTGTTTTTAGCCCCTGCACATATTCCATTATAATAACAGCATGATAGCTGCAAACCAACAAGAGTCATGAGAACTGCGGGTTAGCCACCGTTACTCGCTGTCCTTAAAAAGAGAACAGCCCCGAAAGATACAAAATCTTTCGGGGCTGTCGGCTTCAGCGTGAAGCTTGTACGTAGACGTTTGCGTTAACGTCTATTGATCGCACCAGCTTACCCATGAGGCATCGTGGACCTTGACATCCTCGAAACCAAGGTAACGGAAGATGAAAAAAGCACCTCCGGCCAGCTGTCCGGTGTTACAGGTTGTCACAACCGTCTTGTCCGGCGTGATTCCATTCATCTTCAACATCCAAAGGAGTTCCTCAGGAGTTTTCAGAACGCCGTCATCCATGTAGAGAGCACCAAGGGGCAGGCTGACAGAACCTGGTACTCTTCCGGCCCGCTCGGCCATCCCATGCTTGCTCAACCCCTTAGCCTGGGGAATGATTCGCGCATCAAGAATAACGGTTTTGTTGGAATCAAGGTTCGCATTCACAAACTCGTTGTCAGCGGTGAGTTCCTTGTTCACTGTACCGCCGAACGTGGTGGCTTTCACTTTGGTCTCATCAGCTGTCAGGTGCAATCCTTCTTCATGGAGCGCTTCAACGCCACCATCGAGATAGGAAATATTTTTTGCACCTGCATATTCAAGCACCCACATGATATAACCAGCATTACGGCCAGTCTTGTCATAGACGACGATATGATCTTCAGCTGACAGGCCTTTGTCACCAAGAATCTTGGCCAGCTTATCATCAGCAATAAGTTCCATCGGATTATCGTCATCCCAAGAAGCCCGTAGTCCCGATTTCAGCGGCTCAAGATTTACCGCGCCTTTGACATGCCCCTTGGCATAGGATTTGGGATCTCTGGCATCAACAACCTTGACGTCTTTCTTGTCGAGATTTTTATGCAGCCAGGCAGCGTCAACAACCATATTGGATTTGACCTTGCCGGTATCGATGTTCAAGGCAACGGTTTTTTCTATCTTCTCTGGCACTTTGCTGTCTGGAACCACAACCGGTGCATTGGCTTTGACCGCATAATCAGGCAGGTCTTTCTCGCTCAAAAACAGGTCCCGGTTGCCGTGACAGTTGTTACAGTTGGCGGTCTGCCAGGTCTTACGCTGGATATTATGTGGTGATGCCCGTTTCCAGGTCGGGGTATTGTCAAAATTGGTAAAGGCATCTTTTACATAAAAATCAAAAACTTCGAGATCACTGGGCTCATGACGAACCAGGACATAGTTGGCAGTGTTGCCGGGCTCGTCCTTGTCATACATCAAGCCGATTTTCATGTCTTCGACTTCTTTCTGGTTCTGGAAATACCGCAGGCCTTCTTTATCCATACCTGTATGGCAGCTGTAACAGTTGACATAGGTCTGGGAATGGCAAACCTGGCATTGTACCTTGCCGATGTGAATATTGTGATCTCTTACAGAGCCGTTTTCCAGCCCTTGATGACAATCCTCACAGTTGACCATTTCCTTGAGATGATACCGGCCCTTGAGTCCTTCAGGAGCTGCTGCGTGCATCTCTTCAGCCTCATGACAGGAAACACAGTCCATATCATATTTGGCAACATGGACATCACCCTGGCCGCGGGCACCGTAATACTCATTACCTACCCGGCTGCCGTGACAGGCTGTACACTGGTTGAAGGGATCAGAGCGTTTTTGAAATTTGTGCCCGTCAATAAAACCTTTTTTGGCAAATTTCGGTCTACTGACATGGCAACCGCCACAGCTTGTATGGCAGGAAAAACAATGCCCTGCGCGAGCCTCATCAATGGCATGCCATTTCTTCATATCCGACCTGGTTTTAAGGATGGTCGGGAATGTAGACAGGGTGGCATGCAGTGAATCTTTGGCTGTTTCGACAATCTCCCCATGGCACTCGCCGCATGCCTTTTGCGGATTGTTAATTGAAGGATGGGCGTCAAAGCCTTTATGGGCTCCTTCCTTGGTCTTATCTTTCGGGTTACCGCCGTGACATTCCGCACAACCTATCTGGCCATGTTCGGTGTCAAGAAAATCTTCTGCTACTAAAACTTTTTCCTGCGGCTCCAACGGAGCCACTTTTCCGCCTCAGCCGGCGCCTGAGGTCATTGCTGACCCTTTCTTTTTTACCTTGGACAGATTTTCTTCCAGCATGTCTTCGTCAGTATGACACTGAACACAACTGGACGTTGCGGCAAATGAACTCCCTCCTCCTAAAAAGGGAACCATTCCCGCCGCCATTAGGGTGATGCATGCTCCTTGCAAACACCATGCTTGCCATTTCCTCATACGTTCCTCCTTTTTTTCCCATTCCGGGTTTAATAAACTTCTCCTATATCCAAACACCTACTCCTTGAACCCTTAAGGTGTTTCAACGTATTACCAAGGTACTTCAACCAGCGGGAATTCAGACAGGCCAAAGTTCCTCCACTCCAGCCAAAATGCTGAAACCTCTTTACACAATCACTTGAAATCCCCTCTGATTCCAACCTGATTGATCTCTGAAATAACACAATCTGACGAGGACCTGTCAAGTTAAAATTTTAAAAAAGAAGCTTTAGCATTTACTGAAATTATTAAATGACGGCAGAGGGTTATCCTCTCATTTCTGGATTATTGACTTCCCAATAACAACAAGAATAACTAGCATTCTCTCTTTTGTTCGTTCGCTGAACTATTATACACAAAAGGAAAACATGCCTTACAGATTTCAACCAGTAGTTCGCCGTCCACCCTAAGCGGTCTTTTTCTAGCACCACAATGTATTATCGATAACTGCCGGAACGGTTTTATACCGCTTGAGCAGAGAATTGACTTGCCTTTCATTGCAATACCCACATATTATGTGGGTAGATGACGATTGATCCTCTGGCTACTGTAGACATTATTGATGCATTACCCTTCGTGTTCTTTTTTTCACAAACAATAGGTTCATCTTGATTGGTCTTGACCTAGATAAACTGACGTCCCTAAAAGTCAAAGTACTTGGGGGGATCTTCCTTGTTTTTTTCCTTGCCATAGCCATGGTGATTCACGGCGTGTTGACCTATCAACGAGCCAGATTAATCCGCATGAACACTCTCCATGCAATGCAGACAGGCCACACCGTTGTAGCCGGTCTCAGCTCCTCCATGCTGCAGAACGACAGAGAAGCAAGCATGGAGGTCATTAAGGACATGATCAGTACGGCCCATTTTTCACGGATCAGCGTTTTGAATAAGGACGGCAAAATCGTTATGACGAGCGAACCATCGCTTGCCGGAAAGATTTTGGACAAGTCAAGTGACACCGCCTGCATTTTCTGCCACCAACGCAACGTATCCAAACGAAAACGCACAGCCGTGATTGAAAGCCCGGATAAATCGTATATCCGGACAGTTATCGCCATTGAAAACAAACCGACCTGCTATACCTGCCATCCAAAAGAGAATGACATTATCGGTCTCCTGTTTGTTGATTCATCGCTGGAGGAAACCAATAGCCTGCAAAAAGAAACGACCCGGCGCATTCTCCTGACCGCAATCGTCATCTTCCTGTTCGGTGTAGTCCTCATTAATTTCATTGTCACCCGTTATTTTACCAAACCTCTGGATGCATTACAGGTTGGATTTGAACAAGTCGGTCGAGGCAACTTTGAGTACTGGGTTGATGTTAAATGCGGCGGAGAAATCTCCGACATGGTCGACTCCTTTAATATCGTCACCAGGGCTATTGGTCGATATGTAGATGAGGTAAAGGCAAAAAGCAACGAGGTGAGCACCTTATACTCGATTGTCCAGAAGATGAGCCTGACAATTGAAAAGAAAAAATTAAAAGAAATCGTTGCCGATCTCCTCTGTGAAGTTTTACAGGCCGATTGCGTCACCCTTGCGCTGCCGGCAGAAAAACAGAAAGGCATTTTTGAAATACTCACAATGCGAAAAGGAGACAAGAGGCATTATCACAGCCATTTCCATATCGAATCAGAGGCAAAGCTGAGCTGCTCCCTCACCAGGGATGAATTAGTATACTGGGGGGACCGGAACTTTACATCGCCTGTCTTTTCTGCCGATGGTACCAGACTCTTACTCCCTCTCCAACTTGACAAAATGCTGGTCGGCCTGATAAGCGTAGACAAAGCTGCCGGCGAGACCTTTACTCTGCCGCAAAGAAAAATCATCCCGGTGCTTGCCCACCACATGACTATTTCTTTTGCCAATGCACAACTCTATGAGTTGGCAATAACCGACGAGCTGACAGGCCTCTACACCAAACGACATTTTCTTAAAAAAATTAAACAAGCCGAAAAAGAATACCTTGTCAGAAAAAAAGGGTTTTCGGTAATGATGATTGACGTCGACCACTTCAAGTATGTAAATGATTCTTATGGTCATCCCGTGGGAGACCGAGTTCTTGCCCAGATCGGCGAACTACTCATGGCCAATGTCAGACATGGAGACACAGCCTGCCGATATGGAGGAGAAGAGTTTGTGGTGTTACTGAACAGAGGGGACACAACAGAGGCCAGGAATCTTGCCGAGAGGTTACGTAAAAGAATTGAAGCCCAACCCTTCACAATCGATACCATTCCTCCTTTTCATAAAACCATCAGTATTGGCCTGTCGTGTTGCCCACGCCATTTCTGCACCGCCGAAGAGATGATCAAAGGTGCGGACGCAGCCCTCTATACAGCAAAAGATTTAGGACGAAACCAGGTGGTAATGTTCAATCCACCAACAGACTGAGAATTGGGTTACGGCTGTTCCGATAGAATTGGGAAACGACATCAGGGCACATCCAACTGCACGCTTGTCCCCCAGCGTTGATGGCGGAACCTCTCCAGTTGGCTGCGATAGTACCCTGCGTTATCCGGATCCAGCTGTTTAGCTTTCAACTCAAGAGCCAGGGCCTCCTCCAGCAATCCATTGGCCCAGAAAGCCGTGGCCAGGGTATCAAGAATAAAGCCTTCCTCCTTGAGCGTGGCAGCAGCTCTGGCAAGGGTCAACGCGCGTTCCGGATCACGTAGCGATTCATCTTTCGCGGTGAGCAACAGCCAGGCGAGATTATTATTTAACTCGGCGTTCATGGGGCTGATCTCCAGCGCCTTGCTGTAGGCATCGAGAGCTTTTTTCTCCATTGCCTCCTTCAGCATCAGCTCGCCAAGCGCCTGTAACCAAATACTATTTCCCGGATCCTCTTTCGATTTACGTAAAAACAGTGCTTCGGCATAACGGGTTTCATACCCGGTGGCCATGGATTCGGCATCAAACTGCTGCATAAAAATAACTGTGCAGACAATGACAAAAAAATATAGGCCTAAACTGACATAGACCTTACGGTCATGACGACCGATCAACGACCGATCCTGTTCGCATCGTTCAAGAAAATCTACCCGTTGACCGATACCGAAGTGGTGCCAGCTTTTTTCATCCCTGATATTGCCGCTCAGCGCAGCGATTTTTTCAAAAGACCGTATCAGCGGC
>CALZIH010000067.1:20110-31304 GCA_945787305.1 uncultured Desulfobulbaceae bacterium
CTGGGCTTTAAAAACATACAAATCAGCCTGACGCTCAAAATTACGTATAAAATAACCAAAAAGAAAGCGGAAATAGAGCAGCATAAAAACAAGGAGCACTAGAGCCACAAGCACAGCAAACAGAGCCCCGGGAGAGGTATGCAGCCAACCGAGCAATTGATAAAAGATACCACTGCCAAGCAGTATATACGACATCGGCTCGACCAGAACACCAGCCAATAGGCTAAACCCAAGAAACAATAAGATATAGAGTACAAGATGCATTTTTTTCACATGGCCGATTTCATGGGCCAGCACGGAATCCAACTCCTGCTCGTCAAGGGTAGCCAGCAAGGCCGGGGTGAGCAGGAGGTAGCGAAAACGTGGAACAATCCCCATGATGCCGGCCGTCAGCACCTGCCCCTCAAAAAGCGGCCAGTAGAGAATCTCCGAAGAAAAATCCTGTGATCGACAAAAGGCCTCAATGCGGCTTCGCAACGGACCCTGGGGCATAGGTTTACAGCCCCAGAGCCAGCGAACAAGAGGTGGAAAAAACAGGGCCAGAAAACAGACAAAGACAAGAAAAAGGAGCAGATCGCCCCATGGAGAATTCAACACCGCCTGAAACCGTGGCCAGGGAAGCAGGGCCATCAGGTCAAATGAGGCCGAGAGAACCAACCAGGGCAGTACTATGGGTAGGTTTGCCTTGATATTTGAAAGAATAAAGGCCGTTGCAGCATATCGCCGCTGAAAAACCGCCTGATACGCGGGCCGTGCCTTTAACCACATAATTGAAAGCAAGAGAAAAAAGGTTGAGAGACCGGCAAGGTTCTCCAGCACCGGCAAATGATCGCCCATGGACAGGGGGTGGAGATAATATTTCAGATCAAGGCCATAAACAAAAAATATAAACACAGTAACGGCAAGAAGAGAAAGTTTCTTTTCAGCGGAAAAATACATCCCTGCAGCCCCGTGCAGACAACGGCCATATACAGTTGCCGCAATGCGAGCAAAAAGAAAAATGACCATGAAAAAAGTCGGCACAGCCAGCCAGGGAGGAAGCCAAGGTTCCTTCACCGGTATATTGGTGGAAAAAACAAAAATAACCACCAGAAAGTAAATCAAGTTCGTATAGATCATAAGAACCAAAAGCCCCGAGACCCGTGAGTAAACCACAGATCATTTTTTATTCAGTATCAGTCAAGAAAAATATTGACCAACTATATTTTTCTGGTAATATAAAAAGTTTTCATACCCTTTGGGCCTATAGCTCAGTTGGCTAGAGCCACCGGCTCATAACCGGTCGGTCCCTGGTTCGAGTCCAGGTAGGCCCACCACATTACAGATTACGGAAGAAGATAAGTATATGGGTTTCGTCTTACTTCCTCAACGATTAAATACAGGCTTTTGAAAACAACGCCTTTGCGACTACATTTTTCCTGCGCACTGTCATCACAGACTGCCAACAGGACCAAAAGGAAGAGGTACACCCCTAAAGGTTGTACCTCTTTTTCTTTGCAAGCTACCCCATGGCTCTTTTTATACAAGATATTATAGACATTCTTCAAAAAATTGCCCCTGTCGAGCTGGCTGAAACCTGGGACAATGTCGGCCTCCTGGTCGGCAACCCAAGCGCTGAGGCCCAGTCAATACTCGTCGCCCTTGACCCTTCTTCAGCTCTACTTGATGAGGCGGAATCAAAGGGTGCCAATGTAGTCATCACCCATCACCCTGTCATCTTTCACCCACTTAAAGCATTGCGCACGGACCGGCCCACAGGGAACCTCCTGGCTGCAGCAGCTAAAAAAAACATTCACCTTATTGCCTGTCACACCAACCTTGATTCTGCAACCGGCGGTGTAAGTGATATCCTGGCAAGCAAACTGGAGCTGCAGAATACCACCCCTTTAATACCCCAACACAATGGTACAGAATCCAGCTGCGGCCTTGGAAGAATAGGCCAGTGCAAGCGCCCCATGATTCCGGCTGAGTGCATCGAACAACTTCGCAGAGCCTGCGATGCGCCTTGGCTCCTTGAAGCCGGCTGTCGACCAACACAGGTGAATACAATAGCTGTCTGTGGCGGCTCCTGCTCCGAATTTGCCGAAACCGCAATGGAAGCAGGAGCCGACGTTTTTGTAACCGCCGAGGTAAAACATTCAATTGCTCGCTGGGCAGAAGAAGCAAGATTCTGGATCATTGACGGAGGGCATTTTGCCACCGAACAGCTAGCGATCGCCCCCTTACAGGAGCGATTGCAACAGGAAATTTCAACACGAAATCTGGATAATTATGTTTATGGGGCTCAGCAAAGCCCTCCGCTGACCATGGTGTGAGTTAATATAACTATCAAGTGTAACAAACGTCGACACATGTCGGCGCAACAAGATACTGGACAAGGAGTAAACCATTGAACGAAGAGATAAACCAACTCATCGCCCTGCAAGAGGTCGACGCTGAACTTTCCGGCTTTGATCAAGAGATTAAAGAACAAGAGCAGGAAATCAGCAAGAGGCAACTGTCAATCAATGAAAAAGAGAGCGCCATTGTTGCCTGCCAGGACAAAGCAAAGGACCTGGAGCAACAAAAACGCAATGCGGAAATAGAAAACGAAGAAGCCGGAAGCCGCATTAAGGACCGGCAAGGCAAGATGATGCAGGTCCAAACCAGCCGTGAACATCAGGCTCTGCTCAAAGAAATAGAAGAAAACAAACGACTGATGAAGGAAACAGAGGAACAGCTTATCAGTTTACTGGAGAACATTGAACAGGCGGCCAACGAAGCTTCCGAACTTGAGAACCTGCTATCGGGCGAACAGAAACTACTCAAAGAGGAAACCGAGGCGGTGAACAAAAAAATAAAGAAGATTGAAGGTCGCCGTAAATCTGTTGCCAATAAACGAGACGGACTTGCAACTGCGCTAAAAGCCCCCCTCCTCAAGCGATATAACATGCTGCTGGTAAAACGTGAGGGTCTTGCTGTCGTCCAGACTGTTGAGGGTGTATGCCAGGGCTGCTTCATGTCTATTCCACCGCAGCAGTTCAACGAGGTGCGAAAAGGTGAAAAACTGCATCTTTGCCCAACCTGCCAGCGAATGTTGTATTATAAACAAGAGGAAAGTGAAGAGGCGTAAGGCAGTACTCCCATGGACAAGATGGACATTATCCATCGGTTGGCCAAGAAACTAAGTGACGGTGCACTGCGGGAAATTTTTCCCCAATATCGCCCGCAGGTCGTCCGTGACCTCCTCCTTGCCGAAACAGCCAGCCCGGAACCATTCTCGACAGTCAGCAAGACAGAGAACAAAACGTTCTTAAGCTGCAGACTATTCACCGATGGGGCTTCACGGGGCAATCCCGGCAAGGCCGGAGCCGGGGCAGTGCTCCTTGATGAAAAGGGAAGGGAACTTGTAACCAAATCGGAGTACCTTGGTGTCTGCACCAACAATCTGGCCGAATACCAGGCCCTGATTCTTGGTCTCCGTACCGCCAGGGAGATCGGTTGCCGAAAGCTGGACATTTTTCTCGACTCCGAACTGATCGTCCGGCAGGTCAGAGGCATTTACAAGGTAAAAAACGCTGCGCTGAAACCTCTCTACACACAGGCACAACAGCTCCTGCTGTGGTTTGACAACTACACCATTGCGCATGTCCCCCGATCGGAGAATGCACGGGCAGATGAACTTGCCAACCGGGGAATAGATGAAAGAGATTAAGACCGGGAACGTAACGGGTAATTACATCCCGTTCCTTTCCCTGAAACAATTTGGGGCGGGCGCATGATCGCTCCGGTTACTGCCGGAGAGGAAAGTCCGAACACCACAGGGTACGGTGGTTCGTAACGCGAACTACGGGTAACCGTAGGAAAGTGCCACAGAAAAAACACCGCCGATGCGCCGCCTTAGGGCGGAGACAGGTAAGGTTGAAATGGCGAGGTAAGAGCTCACCGCTTTCGTGGTGACACGGAAGGCAGGGTAAACCCCACCGGGTGCAAGACCAAATAGGGAAGCGATTGAGGGCTGCCCGCCTGAGGCTTCCGGGTAGGTCGCACGAGATGCCGGGCGACCGGCATCCTCAGTCAAATGATCATGGTTCCACTTGGAATACAGGATTCGGCTTACAGCCCGCCCCATTCTTTTTAACAACAGGTTCAAGGTTCCAATGCCAGCTGCCGGAAACCACGATAAAGCAGGTGTGATCCTTCCGGCTGCCGGTTTTGGCACCAGAATGCAATCCGAGAAGCCGAAGCAATTCCTTGCCCTGGCAGGAGAACCGATCCTCATCCGTACAGTCAAGGCCTTTCTCCGCTGTCCTTCAATTCATTGTATAGTACTTGCCATTGCCCGCGACCAGCAGCAACAGGTAAAGGCCCTCCTCAGGCGGCACATTGTCCCTGACAATCTAACCAGGATTATCGTCACTGAAGGGGGGGCCACCCGCCAGCAGTCCGTAAAAGCAGGCCTGGGTGCCCTACCGGATGAAATCAAGCTCGTACTGGTTCACGATGCGGCCCGACCACTTGTCAGCTCCAACCTTATCGAAAAGTGCATTGAGGGTGCTCAAGTGCACGGCGCCGTCATTACAGCCATACCGGTAAACGATACACTCAAGAAGGTTGATGTCAACGACAGCATTGTCCGTACGGTTGACCGAAACGGACTGTTTAGAGCCCAGACCCCGCAGGCGGCACAGCGGCATCTCCTTACACAGGCGTTTCAGCAGGCGGAAATGGACAATTTTGCAGGTACGGATGAAGCCTCCCTGCTCGAACATGCGGCCATTCCCGTTGTGATCATTGCCGGAGAAGAAAAAAATATAAAAATTACCCGGCCCGGCGATCTGAAGATTGCCGACAGCCTGCTTGGAGAGCGGAGCATGATACGAATCGGCCACGGTTTTGATGCCCACCGGTTGGTGGAAGGGCGTCCGTTGGTTCTTGGCGGCGAACAGATTGACTTCCAACTCGGCCTTCTCGGCCACTCAGATGCCGACGTGCTCACACACGCCCTGATCGACGCCATCCTCGGTGCTCTTTGCGCAGGCGACATTGGAAAACATTTTCCGGATTCAAACCAGCAATACAAAGGAATAAATAGTTTGCGATTGCTTGAACAGACCTATGCCCTGGCCCAAAAAGAACAATATGCCATCGCCAACGCCGACCTTACCATTCTCTGCCAGCGGCCGAAACTTGCGCCGTACCTGGAAGGCATGCGCCACAACCTGGCCCGGGCCTGTACAACACCCGTAACCAATATAAATATCAAAGCAACCACCACCGAAAAGATGGGCTATACCGGACGCGGCGAAGGAATAGCCGCCCACGCCGTGGTCCTTCTCCAGGCAGGACCATGAATATAGACCAAGAACGACTGGCCACCACCTTTACCCACCTCTGCCAAACAGATAGCCCTTCACGACGGGAAGGAAAGATCGCGGCAGTACTGAAAAATATCTTTTCCGATCTTGCTCCCGACCATTTTTTTGAAGACGATTCCGCTGCCATTACCGGCTCGGAAAGCGGCAATCTCTTTTTTCGATTCACAGGGACAACGCACCAGGAACCGCTCTTTTTTAATTGCCACATGGATACCGTCCAGCCGGGAGTAGGGGTGCGGGTACGACGAGAGGGTGACATTTTTACCAGCATCGGTGACACGATACTTGGCAGCGATGACAAATCGGGCATTGCCGCTCTCATAGAGGCTCTGCAAGTCATCCGCGAGAACAACCTGCCTTTTCGACCGGTTGAAATCGTCCTGACCACCTGTGAAGAGATAGGGCTGCTTGGAGCCAAGGCCTTAAACCCTGAACACATCCTGGCAAAAACGGGCTATTCTCTCGACTCAAGCGGATTTGGCCGGGTCATTACCGGTGCCCCGGCCTCGAACAGGCTACAGGTAACAATCGGCGGAGTTGCATCCCATGCCGGGTTGCATCCGGAATGGGGAATCAACGCGATCACGCTGGCCGGAAAGGCTCTTGCCCAAATAGCTTGTGGAAGAATTGACGATCAGAGCACCGTAAATCTCGGCACCATTCATGGCGGCACGGCCTCAAACATTGTACCGGAAAAGGTTGTCATCCATGGCGAAGTTCGCAGCCATTCGCAACATCGGCTTGAAGAACTCACCAGCGAGATAGAAGCAATATTTACAACGACAGTCAAGAACTGGCGGGACCCGAGTGGTCAGGCCAAGGGTGTACCCAGTCTTGACTTCACATCGGAACTCGATTTTCCCCTGATGCTTCTTGACCGAGAGGATCAGGTTATTATTGAGGCCGAGCAGGCTGCACAAGCCGTAGATCTAGAGCTCACCTTTGAGAGGGCCGGGGGTGGCAGTGACGCCAATATCTTCAACGGGTACGGCCTGCAGACCGCCATCATCGCCACAGGCATGACCCATGTCCATTCAACCAACGAACAAGTCAGCCTGCAGGACATGGTTGCCCTCACCCGCCTGATAATCGCCCTCATGACCCGTTAGGTAACAAAACTGAACGGGCCGCCTAAGCAAGGACCTCCTGCAGGACATTGGACAAGTCATATAAACGGTATGGCTTTGCAACTACACCGTCAAATCCATATTGTTTATACGCGGCCATGACGGCATGCCTGGAGTAGCCGCTGGAAACAATAGCCTTCAGCGACGGATCAATCTTCCGTAAACGGACAACCGCCTCCTCTCCACTCATGCCGCCAGGAACTGTCAGGTCAAAAATGACGGCATCAAACGCATCATCTGTATCCATGGCTTCCTGATAGACTTCTATCGCCCGTCTGCCCTCCTCCACGGTCACGACCTCGTACCCCAGAACTTGCAACATGGATTGCATCACCTTGAGTACCATCTCTTCGTCATCCATGACAAGTATCCTGCCTCCGGCCTGTTGCGTCTGCACAGGCTGTTCATGAGGTTCAGCAAGCCCTTCCGTGCTATCCACTGCCGGCAAGTACACATCAAATACCGCCCCTTTGCCGAGCACCGAGTGCACCCCTAGGTATCCGCCGTGCTTACTGACAATAGCATAACATATGGCAAGCCCCAGCCCGTTGCCGGATTCCTTGGTTGTAAAATACGGGTCAAAAATGCGCTCCAGAAGCGCATCTTCAATTCCATCCCCCCTGTCCTCTATACTGATCTGGATAAACTTGCCAGGAGCGAGGGGAAAGGGAGACTCCTCGCCGATTTCAACATTCACTGCACTGATGGTGATTACCCCACCTTCGGGCATGGCCTGAATGCCATTAATCACCAGATTATCCAGAACCTGTCCGATCTGGCCTTCATCGACCAAAGCCGGCCACAAATTTTCGGCAACTAAAAAGTCAAGCTGCACCCGGGTTCCGCGGGCAACAAAAATAGCCGACTCACGAATCAGCTCGGAAAGATCTACCCTGCGCTTCACCGGCGCACCGCCCCGCGAAAACGTCAACAGTTGCAGGGTGAGGTCCCTTGCACGGAGACTGGCCTTTTCCGCATCGACAAGATGTTGATGGAGTTCTCCATAACCCTCAGCCTCCATCCTCGCCAAAGAGAGATTACCGAGAATAACTGTAAGCAGATTATTAAAATCATGGGCTATCCCACCAGCCAGGACCCCAACGGATTCAAGTTTTTTCGTTTTCGCAAGCTCTTCTTCCATCAGACGCTGATCACTCACATCGCGAAAAGCGATAACTGCGCCTATCACCTTATCGTTATTATCAGTTAACGGTGCCGCACTTTCCGTTACCTGTATTTCCCTACCGTCGCGGGCCTTGAGCAGCAGGTCCCCTTCAATCACCCGCTTTCTGGCCTGGCTAAGGATAGGGGCCAGAAGGTTTTCGATGGCCATTCCCGTACGCAAAGCTTTAACGGAAAAAACATCCTCAAGCCTGCATCCTCTCGATTCGTCATTGCTCCAACCGGTCAACTCGCTGGCAACCCGATTGAGTAATACAATTTCCCCCTCGATATCCACTGCAATGACGCCATCGGCAATGGACTGCAGGATGACCTGCAGCCTTTCCGATTCGTCGGCCAGTTGAAGCTCAGCATTTTTTCGTTGACGAACCTCCCGATTCAGGTCACTGATCCGCTCATCAATGGTGGTTGCCATCTGGTTAAACCCCTGAACCAATGAACCGATTTCATCATCACGCGTGACGGCCACAGGTTCATATCCCCCCTGCTGTCGCATCTTGCCCATAGCACTGGCCAACCGATGCAGGGGAGAGGCAATTGAACGGGACATCAATGTTGCCAAAACAATGGCCACAAGCGTACCGGCAACAAAAATGCCGCCCATGGAGGTGCTGATATTTCCCAGCAAATGATAAAATCGAGACAGAGAATATGAGCAGACAATCGCGATCAGGGGATCATTTTCCGGCATGCCGAGAGGGCTGTACTCGAAGACATCCTGTTCTCCGGAAGGATTCGTGAGTTTGCGTAGATCGCCAAAAGAATCCCCCGCCTTCACATAATCAAGATTCATGGGAAAGCGGACTCCTCTTCCGAAAGCGCCCTCATCCAGTGAGCTCACGGCGTCAACTCGGATGCCGGCAACCAGGCTCACCTGCTTACAGCCCGCTGATTCCTGCAATTTTGTCATCAGCGATTGATTTCCGGTGGCCATCACCCCACCAAGAATATAGCCGATCACCCGATCTCGAATAATAACCGGAGAGGCAGCTTCAATGGCGATGATGGGGGCATTTTCAATATCCTTGCCACGCATCTCCAAAAAATACAACAGGGTGGCATTTTCCTCAAGCAGGGTTCCCGAATAAATACCTTGGGACATGGCTTCATAGAGAACCGGATGCGCATACATATCCAGGCTCAACTCGTGTCCGGGAAATGGACTGACCCGAATATTTCCCAATCCATCGGTAATAAGGATAAAATCTAAATCATACTGGCCGGCGAGCTGATCAAGGGTCCGTTTGAGTTGGCCGAAAATTTCAAGGCGCAGGGTAGTCTTAACGGTATTATTCATGGCGATGGCCATTATTGCCCGTTCCACCCGATTTACCTCGTGTCGATGGGACAAGTTCGCCGCTGCAACTGAAGATCGAAGCTGCAAGTGAATATCCTGCACAAGGTGTTTTTTCAACAGGTACAAAGAACTCCAACTTGCCAGCAACATGGGGAGCAGGACAATAATAATGGTCATTGCCCGCAGACGATTCTGCAGCGAATAAAAAAACCAAGGCCTGCGCATGTGCCCCTGTCCGTTATTCTTCACCACGGTCAATCACTGGCTCCATTGAGTTATACACTTGCTGAGCAGCTTCAAAAATATCCACGGGGATCGACATCCCAAGCTGCCTGGCCCTGGCCTGATTAACAAAAAGTCCATTACCGACAGGCCGTTCAATGGGAATCGCTGCCGGCACATCTCCGGCAAAAAGCCGCATCAACTGCCTGCCGAGCTGACGACCGGTCGCAGCTGGTTCAATTGCCGCAGAAACCAGAAAACCATAACGTACCCATCCGGCCAGCAAGGTAAAGCCGGGTTTATGCTGATGGGCAAACAGCCACTTGAAGGTTTCACCAAGAGGAACGATTGAGCCATCCGCTCGGGTTAGGCCAACGGGCAGCATCGCACTGATAACATCAACTTCGGGGTCGGCGTCAAGCCGGACGATAGTCTGTTGGAACTCATCATTTGTGGAAACCTGCTCAAACTGTACCTCAATTACAGGAAGATCATCTTCTTCAGAACCGTATCGAACCTTGTCGGCAAAGTCCTCGGCTACGGCCTTAATCCAGGGCCAGGCTGCTGAACTGACAATAACAATCCGTCGTGTATCCGGAAGCATGATGCGAACGGTTTCCATAGTCTTTGCGTAATTGAAGAGGCTGCTCACACCTGTCACATTTTTCCCCGGAAACTCGGTCTTGCCGGAGGCATTCCGCTGCCGGTAAAAGGAAAGCGGCGCATGGATACCGCCAAAAAGTACAGGATACGACGAGCCGACCAATGGCAGCATGACTTCAGTGGCTGCAGCATCACCGAGAACAATAACGACATCCGGCTTGTGCCGATGAATTTCCTCAAGCACCTTGCTCCCGCGCTTTCGCAACTCCTCTTGAGAAGAAAGGCGCTCTATGTCAAGAGAATAACGTTGCACTTTCAGGGTACTGCCGGTAATCCAACCTGCTTTTTCCAGTTCGCTGAAAATACCATTTTCAACTTCAATCTCGTCATAGTCTTCCTTCCAACTATGGATAATGAACACTTGCGGATGAATTATCGGACCGCCCAGCTCCATAGTCTCATACACCTCATCGGCTGCACCAAGCAGCTCCGGTGGGATACTGATACCAAGTTGCCTGGCCCTGGCTAGGTTAAAGACGAGTGCATAATCTTCGGCATTGTCCACCGCAACATTGCCGGGATTACCACCTTGTAAGATAGTTGCCACCTTAGCTGCAGCCTGTCGGCCCATGGCAGGAAAATTTACCGATGCCCCGCCAAAAAGCCCCAGGCGGGTAAAACTGAAATTCACCGCCATGGCCGGCTTTTTACCGTGGGCAAGGCTCCAGGCCGTTATTTCCGGAACAGTGGCTACACTATCGGTACGACACCATCGGTATCGCGTAGGAGAGTGCAGGCCTGATAATAGGCGCCTATTGTGGGAGTACTGTTAATGCGCCGGATCATCCTTTTATATTCGGCAAAATCACGAGCCAACCAGAAACTATATAAAATATCTCCACTCTTGCCCGACAACTCCTGCGCAACCTGATTTCGCATTGCACGGCCGGTGGGAGAATCGTCAACAAGGATGACGATTCGCTTGAGATCAGGCACGACCTCATTCACCACCTGCAATGATTTGGCGACATGCAGTTTTTCATATACACCGGTCACATTATGTCCCGGATTTTTGCGACTGTTGAGGAATCGTTTCCGTTCGTTGTAATACTCGGGCGTATTGTTTATACCGGAAAAAACCACAGGCAACTCGCTGCCTGCCAGCGGAAGCATCACCTCTCGGGTGGCATTATCATCAAAAGTAACAACCACATCCGGCTGCCAGTTGTTTATTTTGTCCAGAGCCAATCGGCCCTGCCGGCTTATCTGTTCAGGTGTGGTATTCACCCGCTTGGTTTCCATATAATGTTGCTCGACCATCAGGTTGCGGCCGACGACAAAGCCCTGTTCAGCCAGCCCTTCCAGAAGCCCCGTTGCCTGGGGCTTGCCGCAGATGTTTTCCACAT
>CALZIH010000068.1 GCA_945787305.1 uncultured Desulfobulbaceae bacterium
TCAAACTGGCAAAGACTACCCTGGAAGAACTAATTGCGGCCGACTCAAGAATTCTGACGGAACCGGCACCAACTGTTGCCGTTGGCGAACTCGGTGCTTCCAGTGTCGATCTCATTGTCCGACCCTGGGTCAAATCAGAAGAATATTGGGATGTACGACTGGATATGACTGAGAAGATCAAATCCACTTTTGATGAAAAAAATATCTCTTTTCCTTATCCGCAACAAGACGTGCATATGTATCAGCAGTCAGCAGGTTAAGATTCGTCGAGAAACGAAAAGATGGAGGGGTAAAGGGAAAGGGTACGTTGGGAGCTCAAGAGTCTTCATCGTACCCTTTTTCTCTATGAGGCCTTTACAAGCCAGCCTCGGCGAGTACCTTCACGGCTTTTTTCTGTTCTTTGCTCAGTTTTTTCGGTATCTGGACGGCAATCTTTACGTAGATATCTCCGCGATTGCCAATGGGACCGGAAGGCAGGCCATGTCCTTTGATGCGCAGTTTTGCTTCCTGCTGTACTCCGGCGGGAACCTTGACCTTAAAGGTTTTGCCGTCAAGGGTTTCCACCTCAATCGTGGTGCCCAGACACGCTTCAGTAAAGGGAATGCGCTTTTCCATATGTAAATCTTCACCGTCTCTTGTGAAAACAGGATGCGGAGCAAGGTTGATTTTCAGGTAGAGGTCTCCGGCAGATCCACCTGTCGGAGATACGGACCCTTTTCCCGTCAGACGGAGTCGTTTCCCCGCTTCAATACCCTTGGGAATTTTTACAGATATATTGTTGTCCCTGCCGTTTTGGCGCAGATTTATTGTTTTTTCAGCGCCATGGAGGACATCATCCAGGGAAACGGAAATTTCATAGGTCAGGTCTTCTCCTTTCATCGGCTGGGGACGACACCCGTTCCCTGCACACCCTCCCCCCATACCGGCGTTAGTAAAAAAATTCTCGAAACCACCAGCACCCTGCGTGGTTCTGAATCCTCCACCTGGGCGAAACGAGGCGCCGCCAAAACCGAACTGGCGCAGGATATCGTTGAGGTCAAAACCTCGAAAAATATCTTCCTGGGAGTAACGCTCATGAAACCCGGCCGAACCATAGGTATCATACTGCTCGCGTTTTTCCTTATCCGATAATACGGCATAGGCTTCGCTTATTTTCTTGAATTTTTCCTCGGCCTCTTTGTTGCCGTTGGTTTTATCTGGATGATATTTAACAGCCAGCTTCCGATAGGCCTTCTTTATTTCACTCTCTGAGGCCCCTTTGCCCACGCCAAGCGTTTCGTAATAATCCATTGTTATTTTATATGTTATCCACTGGAAAAAATAAAATCAGCCTTGATACGCCTTCACACCTTCGTATCCAGCCCCCCTTTTGAAACGGCAATGGTCCTTCTCGTTCCAAGTCTTAACTATAAGTTCTATTAACTGTTTGTCTATTAACTAAATGTAATTTAACGTTACACGTTCTGCCCCCTCCAACATATGAAAACAACAGGAATTAATATCCACGAAACTGTTGGGTGACGGAATAACGGAACACTCCATGTCCACTTTTTAGGGCAAAGTCGTGCTATATGTAGGAAAAAGTATTTTTTCATTTTTTATTAATGATGTAAACTGAGCTATGATCATATAGATCGCCCTAATAGCATATTACATCCTTTCCCCGCCGGAGCCAGATATGCAATTCGAAAATCGCTGCCACAACAAATGGAAAAACTTGTACTTAATCCGCCATGGTGAATCTACCTGTAACGAGGTGAATCGCTTCGCCGGAGCGGTGGATGCCCCACTCACTCCACTGGGAATAGCCCAAGCCCATAAAGCCGCAAAACAGTGGCACGGATCTCCACCGGACATCATCTTCACCTCACCGCTGATGAGAGCTCGACACACAGCAGAGATCATCTTCCCATATAATGCCCATTCCAAGCCCTATACATATAATATCGATCCCAGAATAAGTGAACGCCACTTTGGAAATTTCACCTTGCAGAACAAGGCTATATTGCAGCGCAAAATTGGGCTCAAGCATTATGAACACGCCCTTTATTCTGACAGCCCTGCAATGGAAGATGGAGAGGGTTATGATGTTTTTTATGAGAGGGTGCTGAGTTTTTTTCGTGACGAATTGCAACCCCACCTTCTTAAGGGAAAAAAAGTCCTGGTAGTGGCCCATAAATATGTGATTGAACTCTTAAGCCGCATGATTTTAGGGCGTTCAACCGATGAGGGGTATGACCTGCGACTTCCCAATGCAAAAATCATAGTCGGCAACAAGTTGGCCAACTATATCAGGAAGGAATCTCGAACCCTCAATCTGATTCAAGACTGGATTGTCCTTCACTATTCTTTTGTCCTGTTTGTTGCAACATTGGCAGGTATACTCTTGTGCCATTTTAAGGTAATGACGCACCTACCATCATGGATTCCTCTTTTTATTCTCTCCCTGGCCACGGGAGTTAGTTTAGCCCGAGTAGACCTCGATTCTTTAAAACAACTCGTCTTGTCAAAATCATCTCTGCGCCCTCTAATCCACCGCTACATCTCTCTTCCTCTGCTTATTTGCGGTTTTGCTATGCTTGTACAGGATAAAAATCTTTTCTTTTTTCTAGCGCTCCTTATGGCAGCGCCTTCAGCTATCACTGGAATCACCGTGACCAGATCCATGGGTGGCTTAGTTGCTCCAGCGGTACGCACCATTTTTATTTCTACGATATTAAGTGTCTTGTGCACCCTGCCCCTTCTTATGGCTAAAGGCGTATCCGGGCTTCTTCTTCCCGCAACCTGGCTTTTCTTCATTCCTATAACCGGTCTCGCCATTCCCCTGTTGATTGTCGGCCATATGCGTCGTCGTCACCCCATTGAGACAGCAGATTTTGCAGAACGAAACGGGGCGACACCCATTCTCCTTCTATCTCTCTTTATTATATTTTCCTTTACTAATATCGACCTGGAGAGTGCTTGGCCGGCACTGCCTCTTGTCTTTTTGTTTGCTTTTTTGATTAGGATTATTGCCCTGAAAATGACTAATAATAAAAGCCTTTACGCTCTTGATGACTATATTTCCATGAGCTATCCAAATATATTTTTTGTCGTTCTTCTTACCTCGCTCCTTGGCCTTGATGACCTTGCCGGTCTTGCTACCTGGTACCTTGTGCCCATGTTTGCCCTGGCACCTTTTGATGAATGGATTTGCAAAAAAAACCTACACTCCATGCAGAGCAGGGGGCTCCTCCATTTTCTCCGTATTGAAAATAATCCTTTGGGCCCAGTGCTTCAGCAACACGTGTTATCGAATCTACCGGTCAAGGTGTTAGCTGTAAGGGAGGGAGAAATGTAACAAAGGATTTGGTCGCTTGCTGGCAATGGGAGTAAAAAAGAAAAAGGCCGCGTAGAACGCGACCTTAAAAAGAACATTTGTTTTTGTAACCTTAAGTATTTCTCAAAACGGCACATCATCTCCCGTATTCGGTGGTTCAGGGTAATCACCACCAAAACCACCACTGCCACTACTGCCACCGCTCGGCTCGTTATACCCTGATGATTCTCCACCAAAGCCACCGCCACCACCGCCGGCATTGCGCGGAGATAGCATCTTCATTTCCCGGGCAATAATTTCCGTGGTATATCGGTCGTTTCCGTTTTGATCCTGCCATTTATTTGTCTGCAGCTTTCCCTCTATATATACCCTTGCGCCTTTGGAAAGGTAATCACGACAAATCTCAGCCAGCCGTCGCCAGGCCACGACGCGGTGCCATTCGGTCTGTTCCTGCATCTGGCCGTCTTGACCTTTCCACTTCTCAGTCGTTGCGATTCGTAGGGTAGCTACAGCAGCACCACTCTGGGTGAATCGAACCTCAGGATCCGCCCCCAAATTACCAATCAATATAACTTTATTTATCATATCCTTCCCGTCTGTCTGATGTTCACAATGCGTAATTTCCGAAGCATGATAATACAGGCATTAGGAGAAAACAACAGCATGTTTGCATTTTCGCATAACACCATGTTCCGGCTAATTCACTGAACGATCAAGCATAGCGCCAAGACCGCCCTGGTCTTCCGGACTAAAACCGAAGACTTCCCGCCAAATTGCATCATTTTCCATGCAAAAATAAACGCAGGTTCGAGAATCGACAAATTTAGCCAGTTCATCGGCAATAAGCTTATACATAGTAACACGCTGGTCGCGAAAATATCTGCTTTTGCCGTCAAGGCCATCAATAAACTCTGCATAAAAAAATCGTGAGCCAGGAAAACGACCGGTAGCAATGTTCTTCAAGGAAGGAAGATAGCGTAATGCCCCCAGGCTGATCCAGGCTATCCGATCGGCAGGGACCTTATTAAAAAGGGCCTTGATGGTATTCCTGTACCCCTCCTGCCAACCTTCATGCAGGATAATCGGATCAAAATGAAAACCTAGCCGGTACCCCCAGTCGGCGCACTTAGCTGCGGCCTGAAGACGCTGTTCCAAGGTGGCCGTTCGAATTTCCTCGGCGACCATGATGTCCGGGCTGTTCAGCGACCAGGAGACTATGGTCCTACCTTGGTGATCAAGATTATCCAAGTTGCCGATCACATCACTTTTGGTTTTGAGTTCCAAAACCGCACGTTTTTGTCTACTCATATACTCAACCAGATACCGACTCAGGCCGGTGAGAGAATCCAGGGCCAGGCTGTCGGTAAACTCACCGGTTCCAATCCGATAGAACTGATCGGCAGGTGGAGTGAAAACCTGGTCAAGTTCAGTAAACAGGTCCTCTATGTTGACAAAAAAACTGATCCACGGATTGTTGAGATAGGCCTGAAGTATGCAATAAACACAATCCATGGGACACCCCATACCTATATTCAACACCTGGTAGTCGCAGCATCGATATTCCTTGGTGCCGGGACAGGGCTTGAAAAATGCACCACGATTTTTCCTTAGAACCAGATGGTGTTTGCCAAGTGTCAGGTTGTCAGGGTACTTGCCGGGAATATTCGGCGTAGACATCTCGGAAAGGATTTCTACCGGTAAACCACTGCGTGTTATTATCTCTTGTGTATACGGCAGATGCAGACAATCCTTGTCCACATGCAGGTGGGTGATATATTTTGCAGGATCGCCGAAACCGTTTTTCATACGCTTTTTTTGCAGGTTTTTAATTTATAGCCCTGGGGTGAGGAGGTCAAATGGTACAATGTTAACTCATCTTAGAGCCTTCATATTTTTCCTGTAGAGAAAGGTATCTTCGGCCTTCTTTCTCACGTCCATGCTTTATACATCCCTTCCCGTAAATTGTACACTTTCGCCTAAGCTCAACAAGGGTTTTCTGATATTGCTTATCGCTTAACGCGTCACGTTCAAGAAGGTTGCAAAGAGATTGAATCCGATAACGGTCCATTCCCATGCGGTGCAGCACGGAAAGTTGATCCGCTCTACCGCCTTCCTTCAAAGTAAGGGCATGGTCAACCAGCAGAAACGGTTGCTCATGGGCAGCACGTAACCATAAATCATAGTCTTCACAGCAGGGCAGCGATTCGTCAAACAAACCGTACCGATCAAAAAAATCTCTTTTGACCATGACCGTTGACATGCCGACCACGCACATCTTCAAACAGGCTGAAAAAATAAAACCGTTTCCGGGAGTGTGCTTTTTTTTCTGGTTAACTCGTTTTCCCTTCCTGAACCAGACTTCTTTGGTATGGCTAATTATCGTGTCCGGATTCCCCAGCATTTTTTCCAGTTGCATCTCTATTTTTTGCTTGTCCCACCAGTCGTCGGAATCGAGAAAACAGAGGATGTCCCCGCTGGCATAGCGGATCCCCACATTTCGTGCAGCTGCAGCCCCTTTATTCGTCGTGCGCAGAAGGTGAATCGGAAATGTTGCCTTTGGCGTCAGTTGTTTTACAATCTCATGGGTGTCATCCGTTGAACCATCGTCGACGATGATAAGCTCATCCGGCTGTTTGGTCTGCGCCATAACGGATTCTATGGCACGGCCAAGACAGTAGGCTCTATTATAGGTTGGAATAACAATTGAAATCATTTTTCTGGGGATCATCGCCTTTCTAGCCAGATTCTTATGCACAAAGATGTCCTTCTGTAGTATAGTGCGCGGTTAAATGCAAACAGATCCGGCACAGTCCGCGTTTTACTCACCATAACTTTTATCAATCTGTTACTTCTAGCCATATTTGCCTGGCTGTAGCATGAGCGGTCACCTAAAAAGGGAACCTGCCGGTATACCTCATATTGACCGTACAAATACAATGCACACAGACATCCTCATAAACGCTACTCCATACGAAAACAGAATCGCCCTGGTTGAAAAAGATACGCTCCTGGAATTTCATATTGAACGACCTGCTGAAAAAGGCCTGGTCGGCAATATATATAAAGGCCGCGTCGTACGTGTTCTCCCAGGCATGCAGGCAGCATTTGTCGACATTGGTCTTGAACGTACAGGCTTTCTCTATGTGGACGATGTTCATGTCAACCAGAGCAAGATGGAAAAACAAATGGCTGTGCAGGATCACGGCTGCAACGGACAGCCACAATTCAATACTGTTGAACCTGATACAATGGTCGATAATGGTGGCGACCACCCTGCCATAGAAGAACTCCTTCAGGAGGGACAGGAGATTCTTGTTCAGATTTCCAAGGAACCTATCGGCACCAAGGGTGCGCGGCTTACCTGCCACATCACCCTGCCCTGCCGTAACCTTGTCTTTATGCCCCTGACCGACCATATCGGTATTTCACGCAAAATTTGCGATGAAGAAGTAAGGCAAAATCTTCGCGACAAAATCGAACAACTTCGTCCCCAGGGAACAGGTTTCATTGTTCGCACGGTAGCCGAGCATATCAATAGCGCTGAACTGGAAGCGGATATGGAGTTTCTCCTATTGCTCTGGGATGATATCAGATCAACAGCATCCCGCTCCAAAGTCCCGAGTCTTGTCTATAAAGATCTTGATATGGTTTTCAGATCCGTTCGCGACCTGTTTACTGAAAATGTGCGAGAACTGATCATTGACTCTAAATCCGTTCACAAAGAACTCCTCTCCTTTATTGAGACATTTGCCCCACACCTGAAAGAAAAAATCACATTGTATGATGAACCGTCACCACTATTTGAATCGTATGGTATCGAGGTCGATATCAACCGGGCCCTTGATAAAAAGGTATGGCTCCGCTCAGGTGGATATATTATCATCGAAACCACCGAGGCGTTGTCTGTTATTGATGTCAACACCGGTAGATATGTGGGCAAAAACGATCTTGCCGAGACCATATTCAAAACCAACATGGAGGCTGTCAAAGAGATTGCCTATCAGCTCAGGCTAAGAAACATTGGCGGAATTATCATTATCGATTTTATCGATATGGACAGCGCCCAGCATAAAGAAGAACTCTACAATACCTTTCAAGAGGCCATGCAGGCAGATAAGAGCCGGGTGAACATTCTTAAATTATCGGAATTCGGCTTGGTTCAGATGACACGAAAACGTTCCTGCCAAAGCCTTGACCAGATGATGTGTGAACCCTGCTTGTATTGCGGCGGAGACGGAAAAATTAAATCACAGCGCTCCATCTGCTATGAAATTTTTCGTAAAATTTCCAGGGATGCATTAAACATAGGTGGCAAAAATATCACCATAAAAGTTCACCCTCGGGTTGCCGACATGCTGCTCAGGGAAGAATCGGTGCATGTCGAGCGCCTTGAACAGGAAACAAACAAACGCTTTACCATTATTCCTGTTCCGGATATCCATATCAAACGGTATGAAATTATCTGGAATGAATAAGTAAATTCCCAGTCGTCCCCTGTATGTAACAAGTAGACAAACAAACTCAAAACCTGAACAGACTAGACGAACATGGCTCGTAAAAACAGACTGAGACGTCGCACCAAATCCCACACCGGTCGCAATATTTTCATCACCTTCATCACCCTTCTCATTGTAGGTGTTGCCGTTGCCGCGTTTCTTCTCTTTGAAACCGAAAAACCACGGGTTGCAATTGAAAAAGATATCGCCTTTCTCGGAAGTAATGTTCAGTTGCCCATCAGTGCTGTTGATAAAAAAAGCGGTCTAAGCTCTGTAGTACTGTCGATCGAACAGAACGGGAATACAAAACAACTGTTTAACCGGACATTTCAACGCAAAGCCTGGTTTTCAAAAGCCGGGCCCGGTAAACTCAAGGAAACAGTTGAAATCGATGTCACCAAAGCCGGAGTACAAGACGGTAAAGCAACCTTGATTGTAACGACCAGGGATTTTTCCCTCAACGGGCTGTTTAAAGGAAATGAAACATCTCTGCAACTACCGGTCATGGTAGATACCAAGCCGCCACGGGTCTCGGTTGAACATGCGCAGCGATACATTCGTCCTGGTGGTTCCGGGATCGTGGTCTATTCGCTCTCTGAACCAGGAGTGCGACACGGAGTACAGATCGATGAGCTCTTTTTCCCTGGATTTCCCCTGGATGAGAATGACCGATTTATATCCTATATCGGTCTTCCCTGGGATAGCAAGGAACCGGAGAACACCAAAGTCATTGGTGTTGATGAGGCTGGCAACATCGGTAAATCCGTCTTTTCCATGCATTTTAAGAATGTTCCGCCAAAGCGCGACAGAATTAACGTCGGTGACGGTTTTCTCAAAAGAAAAATCCCGGAATTTGAAGAGCATTACCCTGAAATGACTGGAACCCAAGTTGAGAAATACCTGTTCGCAAACAATGAAATACGAAGGAGTAACGCGGAAACGATCAAAAAAATCTGCTCGAATCCTACCCCGCAGAGGTTCTGGCAAGACAGATTCATCCGCATGCCCGGAGCAGGCAAAGCCGGATATGCCGATCAGCGAACATACTACTATGACGGTAAAGCCATTGATCAGCAAACGCACCTGGGGATGGATATCGCATCCACCGCTCGGGTGCCTTTAAAGGCTGCTAACAGCGGCAAGGTAATCTTTGCCGATTATCTGGGTATTTACGGAAACACCGTTATTCTTGATCATGGGCAGGGGGTTTTCAGCCTCTATTCACACCTCAGCAAGATAGATACAGTTGTGGACACGTTGTTAGCCAAGGACGATCTCATTGGCCATTCCGGAGCAACCGGTATGGCTGGCGGTGATCATCTGCACTTCACGATGCTGCTCCGCGGCGAGTCGGTCAACCCGATCGAATGGTGGGACAGCGGGTGGATCCGTGACCGGCTGAAGAGAAAGCTCGGTCCGGCGATACCGTTCGGCGGGTAGGGAGCCGGTGCCGCATCGCGACCGAGGTCTGATCCGGCGCTGCTTCGAGCTCGCCGAAGAGGCGGTGCGAAAGGGCAACGAGCCCTTCGGAGCCCTCCTCGAGCGCGGTGGGGAGATCGTGCTGGAGGCGGCCAACACGGTTGGGCGCGGAGATCACACCCGGCACGCCGAGCTCAATCTGGCCGCTCTGGCGATGCGCCGCTTGCCTCCGGAGGTCGTCGCCGAGTGCCGCCTCTACAGCAGCACCGAGCCCTGCGCCATGTGTGCCGGCGCGATCGTCTGGTCCGGCGTCTCGGCGGTGGTCTACGGCTGCTCCGCCGAGGGTCTGGCCGCGATCTCGCGGTCGGGCTTCGTCCTGCCGTGCCGCGAGGTCTTCGCCGCCGCGGCCCGGCCGATCGAGGTCGTCGGCCCGGTGGCCGAGGAGGAGGGACTGGCGCAGCACGTTCGGTTCTGGCCCGGGGCCCGGGACCCGTCATGATGCCGCTCCTGCTCGCCTTCGCCGCGGCCGTCTCGCCGGGGCCGCTGGCAGTGCGCGACGAGACTCTCGAGCTCGAGTACGGAACCGAGCTTCGCTATGCGATCTCGGAGCCACGCAACGCCGACGGCGGGAAGCGACCGCTGGTCGTGGCGCTTCATTTCGGCTGGTCCGGCGACCTGCCGCCGGGGTATGGCAGGAACTACCTGAGTCTGCTGGTGGCTCCCGCCCTCGCGGAGCTCGACGCCATCGTTGTCGCTCCCGACGCGATCGAGCGGTCCTGGACCCATCCGCGAAGCGAGACGGCGGTGCTCGCCCTGGTCGAGCACGTCCGAGCCACCCGCGCCGTCGATTCCGACCGCATCGTCCTGACGGGCTTCAGCCTCGGGGCGATGGGGACCTGGTTTCTGGCCTCACGGCACCCCGATCTCTGGAGCGCGGCGATCCCGATGGCCGGACCGCCCATCCTGCACTCGGTCGCCGAGGCCCGGGCGGGCTTGACGGAGTCGAGGCGGCTCCTGGATCAGGCCGAGATCGAATGGCCGCCGGCGCTGGTCGAGATGCCGGTCTTCGCTATCCATAGCCGCGCCGACGAGCTGGTCGATATCGAGCTCGTCACGGAGGCGGTGGAGTC
>CALZIH010000069.1 GCA_945787305.1 uncultured Desulfobulbaceae bacterium
CAGGTTGCAGAGCTAAAAACCTGGGAAACGACGACAGACGAGAAACCGAAAAGCAGCAACGGCCACTACCACCCGAGAAACCTCGTGGAGGATCTGCAAAAAAGTTGTCCTAAAGATACCATATTTTTTGCCGATATGGGCAGCATCATGGCCTGGGCAACACGCTACATGCAGTTTACTATCCCCTACTGCTTTTATATGTCTTTGGGATTCGGGTCCATGGGCTATGCGGTAGCCGCCCCGGTGGGTGCAAAGCTGGCCCGACCGGAACGACCGGTGGTCGCCCTGGTGGGAGACGGCAGCTTTCAAATGAACGGCTTTGAGGTCGCCACTGCGGTCAATTATAATATCCCTGTGATCTGGGTGGTCTTTAACAACGCCATGCTCGGCATGGTGTATCACGGGCGTCGTCTGTTCAGTACGCCAATTCCAGACGGACTCGACCCGCATTTTAAACGGGTCGACTTTGCCATGGTGGCCCAAGGACTGGGCGCGCGCGGTATCAGAATTGAAAATCCGGGTGATATAACCGAAGGCTTCATGGCCGAGGTGCTGGCAACCGGTCGACCGACGGTGATCGATGTACTGATAGACGATGAGGCGGTCCCGCCGATCCATTCAAGGATCAAGACTGTCGACAGGCTCAGCTGAAAAGAAGGGATTGCCTACGACGAAATCTCCGCATGATGATTTTCAGCCGATGGCAATGTGCCAGTACCGATTGACACTCGACAACCGGTACTGGCGAGGATGTAAAAAATACTACCAGTTTTCACCAAGAAGTTCAAAGTGAGCCTGAGGATGATCGCAGGCCGGACATTGTTCAACTGCCTCTTCATCCGTATGCAGATAACCACAGTTTCGGCAACGCCAAGTTACTTTTTCTTTTCGCTCAAAGACCCGCCCCGATTCGATATTTGCCTTCAAATCCAGATAGCGTTTTTCATGCTGCTTTTCGGCCACGGCGATTGCCTCAAAAATGATTGCGATGTCTGAATAGCCTTCTTCTCTGGCTGTCTTGGCAAAGCCGGGATACATAATTGTGTGTTCGTAATTCTCGCCACCCGCAGCCTCAGCCAGGTTCTCAGTGGTGGTTCCGATGACCCCGGCCGGAAAAGCACCGGAGATTTCCACTTCGCCGCCCTCCAGCAGTTTGAACAGTCGCTTGGCATGTTCTTTTTCCTGGTTGGCCGTTTCCTCAAAGATATGGGAAATCTGCACGAATCCTTCCTTTTTTGCCTGGGAGGCAAAAAAGGTGTAGCGGTTGCGCGCCTGTGACTCTCCACAAAAAGCGGTTACAATGTTCTTCTCCGTTTGGCTCCCCTTTACTGACGCCATGTTTCAATCTCCTTGTTTTGGTATAAATGAACTGTTTTTCAGTTTCTTCGATTTCGCATACTCGAGACGAGAAATACATGCATATTGCGATCACCGCTGCATAAACCCGAAGCTTAAGCTTATCGCCACCGCTGCATTCTTCCGGCTTATGCAGCGGTGGCCGCGCCACGTATAACGTATAGACCACCACCATCAACACACTGGCACAACTGCAGCAAATTCCTTGGTCTCTACAGGCACATATTATTACCATTCCACCTTAGCGGCGGCGTTATCCTGCCGATGAAGCCGGTTATTGACTGACTGTTTTTTACCGTCCTCTGAAAAGCCAAAGAAGGCATTAGGCAACAATCAGGCAAGGTCAAAACGGTCAAGATTCATAACCTTGTTCCACGCCGCTACAAAGTCGTTCAGGAACCTCTCCTGGGAGTCCTCACATCCATAGACTTCAGCAATAGCCCGAAGCTGGGAGTCTGATCCAAATATGAGATCGACACGGGTGCCGGTCCATTTGAGTTCGCCAGTTGCGCGATCATGCCCCTCAAAAACGTCTTCGTCGTCCGAGGTCGCCTTCCACGTCGTACCCATGTCGAGCAGGTTCACGAAAAAGTCATTGGTGAGCGTCTCTGGCTGTTTGGTGAAGACACCGTGTCGAGTCTGTCCGAAGTTGGCATTCAAGACTCTCATGCCGCCAATAAGGACCGTCATCTCAGGCGCGGTCAGCGTCAGCAATTGTGCCCTATCAATCAGCAGTTCCTCTGCCGATACGGCGTATTTGGTTTTAAGATAATTACGAAACCCATCCGCAACCGGTTTGAGTACGACAAATGACACCACATCAGTTTGCTCCTGCGTCGCATCCGTGCGCCCCGGCGTGAAGTGAACAGTCACGTTGTGGCCACCATTTCTGGCCGCCTGTTCGACTCCTGCACAACCACCTAGAACAATCAAATCGGCGAGTGAAACCTCCTTCCCGCCTGACTGGGCGCTGTTAAATTCCTGTTGAATGCCCTCAAAGGTCTGCAGCACAGTCGCTAGTTGGGCCGGTTCGTTGACCTCCCAATCCTTCTGCGGCGCGAGACGAATGCGTGCCCCGTTCGCACCACCGCGTTTGTCGGAGCCACGGAATGTGGATGCCGATGCCCAGGCCGTCGAGACCAACTGGGAGACAGACAGGTTTGATGCAAGGATTTTGCCCTTGAGGCCGGCAATATCCTGGGCGTCGATCAGCTCATGATCGACTGCGGGCACCGGGTCTTGCCAGATCAGTTCCTCCACGGGAACCTCAGGGCCGAGATAGCGCGAGCGTGGGCCCATATCACGATGGGTCAGCTTAAACCACGCCCGGGCAAACGCATCCGCGAAGTCTTCCGGGTTCTCGTGAAACCGTTTCGCAATCTTTGCATAGGTCGGATCCATCCGCAGAGAGAGGTCTGCGGTGGTCATGATGGTGGTAACCTTTTTTGACGGATCGTGAGCGGCAGGTGCGAGATCCTTTTCATCCGGATTGACCGGAACCCACTGGTAGGCACCGGCGGGGCTTTTCACCAAATTCCAGTCATAGCCGAACAGCATGTCGAAATAGCCCATATCCCACTGGGTCGGTTTCGGCGTCCACGCACCCTCGATGCCGCTACTGATCGTATCGTCGCCTTTTCCGCTTTCATAGCTACTCTTCCAGCCAAGGCCCTGCTCTTCGATGGAAGCACCTTCGGGTTCAGGGCCGACCAACGCTGCATCGCCCGCGCCATGGCATTTGCCGAAGGTGTGGCCGCCGGCGACCAGGGCGACGGTCTCTTCGTCGTTCATGGCCATGCGAGCGAAGGTCTCGCGAACGTCATGACCGGAGGCGACAGCATTCGGTTCGCCGTTCGGCCCTTCCGGGTTCACATAGATCAAGCCCATCTGCACCGCGGCAAGAGGGTTTTCAAGATTCCTATCCCCGGAGTAGCGGTTGTCGCCAAGCCATGTGTCTTCGCTGCCCCAGTAGATATCGTCTTCCGGTTCCCAGACATCTTCGCGCCCGCCACCAAAGCCGAAGGTCTTGAACCCCATCGACTCTAGGGCGCAGTTGCCTGCGAGGATCATAAGGTCTGCCCAGGAAATCTTCTTACCGTATTTCTTTTTAATCGGCCAGAGCAGTCGGCGTGCCTTGTCGAGGTTCACGTTATCCGGCCAACTATTGAGTGGCGCCAAGCGCTGATTGCCGGAGCCAGCTCCACCGCGACCATCGCCCATACGGTATGTACCGGCGCTGTGCCATGCCATCCGAATGAAAAGCCCCCCATAGTGACCGTAATCGGCCGGCCACCATTCCTGCGAATCGGTCATCAGCGCATAGAGTTCCTTCTTCAGTGCCCCCAGGTCGAGTTTCTGGAATTCCTCAGCATAGTTGAACTCCTCACCCATCGGATTACTCTTGGAAGAGTGCAGATGAAGAATCTTGAGGTTCAACTGATTCGGCCACCAGTCGCGGTTTGATGTACCATCACCGGAAGTGGGGCTGTTCGTTCTGCCCGTTACAGGACACTTACGTTCTTCACTCATACCCGTTTTCCTCCTTTCCTTTCACATTTAGATTTATATTCCTGCCAAGATGATTCCGGCTCGTATGGCTCATTCCCGGCAAGGAACAACAACTACATAAAATTAATTCATATATAAGAATTATTCTTTTTTGGTGCTAAATTTTTTTGACGCTTCACCGCACCTCGGACTCTTCCTTCGCCAAACAATCGGTACAGATCCCCTTAAGGGTAACATTTTTGCTGCTTATCCTGCCAAGTTGATTTACCGTTTCAGGAACGCTGATATCATCAAACCCTTGCCACTGAAAATCTATTATTTTTTTACACTTATCACAAATAAGATGATGATGGTTTACCACCTGTGCTTCATATCTGGTTTGACTTTGCACGGTCTGAACGCGCGTCACCAAACCAAGATCCTCGAAAGTGGCCAGTGTTCGGTACACCGTATCGAGAGAGAGGCTTGGTATTCCTTTAACCAACTCCTTATACAAGGTTTCCGCAGATGGATGGGCAGTCGACTCCAACAGAGCACGATATATTTCCAACCGCTGATGGGTTATTTTTAAACCATTCGCCCTGCAGGTTTCTTCAAAAATAGCAATTTGCTCTTTGTATTCATTCATAAATCACAAGGGCAGGATTAATTATTAGTTTTACTTTTACCAACATTTCAGTGCCTGTCAATAAAAAATAAGATTTAATAACTATTTTTATTAGATATACATAATTGATAACCTGATAATGGTTCACTGCCATGCTTGCATTTAAGTCAAAATGCCCGGCAGAGCGACAAGGTCAACATACGCAACTCATCGACAGCATATATTACAATTACAATTAGTTAACGTGACCAGCACACAGACTGTTACATTATGCGCACATTCAGTACAGGGTAACGTATCATCTATGAACAGACGTTTAAAAAAATCATCCCCCAAGCCGGATTGAAAGTGAACGACAGCATTCCACCATGTTTATCGTGAATGAGAGTCCGGGGTTCGGGCTATGGCTCCCCCCTGACCGACCTCTTTTGTAATAAAACTGGACTACAGCATCTGCTTTTGATGATCTTGCAAACGCCCCTTGACGTATCAGCGTGTTGATCCCATGGCTTTTTTTCCCTTTATTTTACCCCCCGCCATACAATAGAATACATATAAACCCCTTTTCTCTTTCACCATAACAAGGCTAGGCACCATGTTCCCTGCAGTTGTTCGGCCACTACTCCCTTTGCTCTTGAGCTTTCTGGTACTGCTACCAGGATGCAGGCAACGGGAACCCATCGTTATCGGCTTTATCGGCCCTCTGACCGGACATCACTCAGACATAGGGGTTTACGGACGTAACGGAGTGGTATTTGCAGCAGAAGAAATAAATAAAATCGGTGGGATACATGGACGGCCAATCCAGCTGATCATACAAGACGACAAACAGGACGCTGCTCTCACTCGAGCAATTCACAAAAAAATGATCGATCAAGGGGTTGCTGCCATTATCGGCCCCATGACCAGCAGCATGGCCATGGCCGTAGTTTCCCAGAGCAATAGTGCCGGCATCGTTACCATAAGCCCTACCGCCGCCACCAATAAACTTACCGGCCTTGATGATTACTTCTTCCGAACCATGTCCCCCAGTCGCAACGCGATCCTCCGGCTGGCGGAATATTCCCATGATACATTGTCATTGCGAAGAATCTCCGTAGTCTGGGATTCAGCAAACGAGGCATTCAGCAAGGAATGGCTCGATATTTTTCAGGAATACTTTTCAGATGAGGACGACCATATCATCTCCGTTTCTTTTAACCCCAATGCACATCCTTCTTTTTCTTCTCTTGCGACAACAATTATTGACCAAAAGCCTGATGGAGTCCTCCTGGTCGCCTCTTCCCTGGACGCGGCACAAATCTGCCAACAACTGCGAAAGCAGGGCAGTCAGGCTAAATTCATCTCAACCATGTGGGCGATGACTGAAGATTTCCTCCAACATGCGGGGAGCGCAGCCGACGGAACAACCTTTTCCCACTGGTTCAATAAGGATTATGGGGGCGAAAACTTCCGAATCTTTCAAATATCCTTCCAAGATCGCTTCCATGTACCGCCAAATTTTGCCAGTCACTTTGCCTATGAAAGCGCACAAGTTATTTTCACGGCCTTACAACAAAATGAAAAACCAAAACAACTGAAAGAAACCATCGAAACCTTGGGCGAATTTCAAGGAACCCAAGGAAAAATTCACTTTGACCAATATGGTGATCCGAACCGAAAGGTTTATCTGCTCACCGTTGTAGATGGAGCCTTATCTCCGGTTAAGGAATAAATGCACATCAGAAGTCTGAAAAATTTCCTCGCCCTGAACTTTATGCTGGTGGCCATTCTTCCCCTACTGATGGTCAGCATTCTCTCCCTGGCGCTGATGCGCCAGAGCCTGAAACAAACCATAGCAAATAAAAACCTGGCTATTACCCGCACCCTGGCCGGCGAGGTCGATCTTTTCCTCCAGGAACCGATACGACTTCTGCAACAGGTCCGGGATGTGATCGCCTTGCAGAACGGAAATGGTAGGGCCATTGACGCCCATCTCAGAACGGTCATCGATAATTATCGTTTCTTTGACATGGTACAGATCGTGGCCGATAACGGCAGGGTTAAACACATGGCACCGCTTAATCAGGACATAGTCAACACTGACATGTCCGGTCAGGAGTTTTTCATCGCCTCAAAAATCAGCCTCCTGCCCTACTGGTCAAAAACCTTTATCTCCCTACAGACCGGCTACCCTGCAGTGACTGTCAGCCTGCCGATGGAAAACGATATCATTGTCGGCTATCTCAATCTGGGCATTCTCTCAATCATGGCTACTACATTGAGTGATGACACCCAGGGTAAAATCTGTATCACCGATCATAAAGGAGTGGTTATTGCCCATACCGACCCTCACAAAGTCCTCCAAAGGACAAATCTAATGGGAACTGCCGAAGTACGGGCCGGCAGCCAAGAAAAGGAAGGGACCTTTGTCCGTGTCGACGAAGACAACCCAGCTAAAAACAAACTGGCCAGTGTCTCCCTGGTGGGCAAAACCGGTTGGCTTGTCCTCTATCATGAAGACATTGCTCTGGCTTATGCCCCTCTCTACCTTTTAAATAAACTCCTGTTCGCCGCCCTTGTGCTGTCGGTAATTACAGCGATACTCCTCGCAGTACTGGTCATGAAAAAGGCCATGCAACCGATCACCCAACTACTGAGCAACACCCGCAAAATTACACAGGGCGATTACAACCTGCACCTTCCTCCTACAGATTTCAGCGAAGTAAAAAAACTTACCGAACAGTTTGCCGCCATGGCCGGAGCTGTAGAACAACGCGAACAAAATCTACGCTATCGCTCGGAACTGGACTCTCTTATTTCTAATATTTCAACAGAGTTGATCAGCCTGCCACCTGATGGTTTAGAGCAGCGAATTCAACAGGCTCTTGCAGAGATCGGCACCTTTCTCGGTGTCGACCGCTCTTACATTTTCCTGCTGGATCAGAAGAAACAGACCATGATCTGCCGCTTTCAATGGTTCGCCGAGGAGACCCCAGCTCATCTGCAGGAGCTCCGTCAGTGTAACCTCCACCATGATTTTCCCTGGTTTGAGCACACATTACAGCATGAGCCTGTGGTTCATGTGCCCTGCGTAGCAGAGCTCCCTCCACAGGCCGCCGCAGAAAAAAAGGTCCTGCAGCAGGATGGCATTCAATCCCTTCTCTATCTGCCAATGTTTACCGGTGAAACCATGACCGGATTCATCGGTTTTGACAGCGTAAGCACCTCTCCCTCCTGGCCGCATAACCTTTTAATATACCTTCGCATTCTTGCTGAGCTGTTTACTAATGCCATTGAACGTGAGCAAGCAGATTTCATTTTGAAACGATTGCAGACAGCCATAGACCAGGCTCGTGACGCCATTGCGATCCTTGACGCGGAAGGGGTTATCCAGTTTGTCAATCCGGCATTTACCGCCATAACAGGATTTTCCCGCAACCAGGTACTTTCTGAACCAATAACTCATTTTCTGCTCCCCAGGGACCAGCACTCTTCTCAAAACCAACCCATCGGCAAAGCCTTAGCCGAAGGTAAACACTGGAGTGGCCATTTCAGCGGTAAACGATCCGATGGCCATATTCTCGATCAGGATATCACCTTTTCCCCGATTCACCATGGTCGGGATCTCAACGGTTATGTCTTTGTCAGTAGAGACGTTACCGAAGAACTGCAACTGCAGGCCCATTTGCAACAAAGTCAAAAGATGGAATCCATCGGCACTTTAGCCGGTGGTATTGCTCATGATTTCAACAATATACTTTCGGCGATCATCGGCCATGCTGAGCTTGCAGATATGACACCAAAGACGCCGGCCAAGGTTGAAAAACATCTGCAGCAGATATTGGTCGCCAGCAAACGGGCATCCGGTCTTGTACGACAGATTCTGACCTTCAGTCGGCGCAGTGGACAACAAAACATTTCTCTGCAGATACAGCCCATTGTCAAGGAGTCGCTCAAGTTACTTCGCGCTTCCCTACCCGCCACCATTGAGATCCGGCAAAACATTACAAAAACCGATCCCATACAGGCCGACCCGACACAAATCCACCAAGTCGTCATGAATCTGTGTGCCAATGCCTTTCATGCCATGGAGGAAAAGGGCGGCATCCTGACGGTCAACCTCTATCCCGTAACCATTTCCAACGAACCAGACGAACCCTCACCAGCTCCGGCTGAACTCAAGATCGGTGATTATGTACTTCTCTCCATCGCAGATAACGGCCCGGGAATACCTGCAGATATAGCCGAACGCATCTTTGAGCCGTATTTCACTACCAAGGAACAAGGCAAGGGAACCGGGTTGGGCCTGGCCGTTGTCCATGGCATTGTTTCACAGGCAGGTGGTATCATTCAGGTACAAAGTCAACCGGACAAAGGAACAATATTCAATTTGTACTTCCCTGTCACTAAAGCCGAGGCGGGTCAACCCCATATTGAGGAGAATTTGACTGCACCGGCCGGGACCGGCCATATTCTGGTCGTTGACGATGAAGAAATGCTAGGCCGACTACTCAACGAAATGCTTACCAACCTTGGCTACCGGGTTACTGTGGAAACAAACAGTGTCAAGGCCCTAGAACAATTTCGCGCACAGGCAGATAATTTTGACCTTATCCTGACGGACATGACCATGCCCAACATGACCGGGCTGGACCTTGCCGAACAGATTCTGCAGATCCGTCCCCATATACCAATCATTCTTTGCAGCGGCTACAGTGAGGGTTTGGATCCGATACTCTTAAAAAAGAAGGGGATAGACGGGCTGCTGCACAAACCTTTTGACCGGGCCCGGCTTGCCCGGATTATAGCTAAAGGACTATCTACGGGCACAGGAAACTCAACACCTCATAACGACTGACAATTGAATTCAACTCTTTGCACGCTTCGCGCCATCAGGGGATAGAGATCGACCCGTTTTCAGGTCTTCCAAGGACCCAATCCGCAAAATACTTGGCCAATAAACCATAGGGCACCCTTCAGTGCTCGGCAGCGTTACTTGACATTCTGTCACACACGTTTATTTTTTCCAAAAACAAAGGGATTTACCAGCAGGTACTTAGGTTGCGCCTTATATCGTTAATCAAACATGCCTTCCTGGTTCCGTTCGGAGTTATCCATAGGGTGCGTTTCAACAGTTTTAAAAAACCTACTGAGGACAGATCATGACAAAAATACTGGTAATTTACGCAAGTGATTACGGCAACACCGAAAAAATGGCACGAGCTGCGGCTGAAGGCGTTGAAGCAGTAGATGGAACGACTGTGACTGTCAAACAGGCGGAAGAGGTTACCGCAGGCGACTGGACGACAAGTGACGGGGTCCTGCTCGGCAGCCCGGTGCACATGGGCAGTATGGACTGGCGGGTAAAAAAGATGATCGATACCGTCTGTTCCGGCCTCTGGATGCAGGACAAGATGAACGGCAAAGTGGCGGGAGTATTCACCAGCGGCGGAGGCTTTGGTAACGCAGGCGGTGGAACCGAACTGGCCATGCTGGCCATGCTCAACAACTTTGCCGAATTAGGCATGCTCATTGTTCCCCTGCCCAAAATGACCGGTGATTACAAGCACGGTGGATTACACTGGGGCCCGTATGGGAGATCAGCAGATAGCAACATGGAAAATGTCGGGGTAAGCGAAGAGGCCCTGGCAGTGTGCAGACGTCATGGCACCCACCTGACCCGGGCGGCAGCGGCCATGCAAAATCGGGACATTTTCGCTCCGTGATCTCCAACAGGAGCACGATTAGTGCCTTACGCCTGAACTCCTGTCATAAAAAAAAGTAAGCGTAGCCTCCGAGAAAACAATCTCAACTTTCCACCGTAATAACAAAAGGTTCTCAGGATGAAGCAATATAGACAGAAGACTTTTAGGGCTGCTTCTTTTTGTCTTTTGCTAACAGCCTTCAGCC
>CALZIH010000070.1 GCA_945787305.1 uncultured Desulfobulbaceae bacterium
GCCGTTAATCTTGCCTTAAGTCTGGCCGGACGCGGACACAAGGTCGGCCTGATGGACGTCGACCTGCATGGACCTGATGTCTGCAGGATGCTGAACCTTACCGGATCGCTTGAGCCGCCTAAAAACCCAAACGATCTCGTGCCGCCGCTGGTGTATAACGACAACCTAAAAGTCGTTTCCCTGGAATACATGATGAAGGACCGGGACGAAGCCATTATCTGGCGTGGACCATTGAAAATCCAGGCCATTCGCCAGTTTGTCGCCGACATGGACTGGGGAGAGTTAGACTACCTGGTGGTTGATGCACCTCCGGGCACCGGCGATGAGCCGCTTTCCGTTGCCCAGACTATTCCAGGCGTCCAGGCAGTGGTCGTCACCACCCCCCAGTCCGTAGCGTTGGCTGATGTCCGCAAATCGATTAACTTCTGCAAGACCCTGGAGATGCCCATTGCCGGGGTTGTGGAAAACATGTCCGGCTTTATCTGTCCGCATTGCGAAGAAACCGTAGATATTTTCAGCTCCGGTGGTGGCGAACAGACAGCCCGTGACTTTGACCTCGCCTTTCTTGGCCGCGTACCCATGGACCCAAGGGTGGTTATTGCAGGCGACACCGGCAAACCGTATCTTTCTACCGAGGAAGAGACCCCAGCTACCAATGCTTTTGCAGCGGTGGTCGATGCGGTGGAAAAACGATTGCCGCTTACCGCTTCCATTGTTTCACTGAACACCCTCAACACAGAAGAGTCCTCCTGTGGCTGCGGTACCGGTGGCTGTAATCCCAATACTTGCGATTGCTGATAACACACAAGGGAAATAAGCAGGCAGGTCGAGCGGACACGTTCGACCTGCTGCGTTTCCTTTCCGGTAACCAACAATTTCTGCCTAGAACTTTCAACCAACAATTTCAAATATGGTAATCCAACAACTCACTGTCGGCATGATGGGTGTCTGCTGTTATATCGTCTCGTGCGAAAAAACCAAGAAGGCTGCCATTATTGATCCGGGCGGGGACGAAGAAAAGATCCTTGCCGCCTGCAGGGAAAAAGAGCTGATCGTTGAATATATCATTGCCACCCATGGCCACCCGGATCATGTCTGCGGAGGATGCCGATTTTTTTGGCCAATCCAAGGTCAAAGAATATTTTTCCATGCTGGGCCTTGCCCCATCACCGCCGGCGGATATTATAGTGGAAGAGGGCGACATCATCTCCATCGGCGAAGAGAAACTCAAGGTCATCCATACCCCTGGGCACACCCCGGGTGGCATGTGCCTGTATAGCGCCCCGAACTGCTTCACCGGAGATACCCTTTTTGTAGGTGGTGTCGGCCGTACCGACTTTCCCGGTGGGTCCATGCAGGAGTTAAGCGGTTCCATTCGAAAAAAACTGCTCTCCTTGCCGGCAGACACAGTAGTCTGGCCCGGCCATGGTTACGGCGGATCAAAATCCACCATAGGCGAAGAAGCTCAGAGCAACCCGTACTTCTAACCCCTTGGTATTCCTTTCAGCCTTCAAACTCTAAAGCCAGTTCTGCATGCGTGAAATAATCCTTGGAACCGCCGGTCATGTCGATCATGGAAAGACCTCCCTCATCAGGGCGCTCACCGGCATTGAAACCGATCGCCTGAAAGAAGAAAAAAAACGTGGCATTACCATTGAATTGGGCTTTGCCCATCTGGATCTGCCCTGTGGCCATCGTCTAGGCATTGTTGATGTGCCGGGACACGAAAAATTCATCCGCAATATGGTGGCAGGTGCTGCCGGTATGGACATGGTCGCCTTTATCATAGCCGCCGATGAAGGCATCATGCCGCAGACCATAGAGCATTTTGATATCTGCAAACTTCTGGATGTCAAAGATGGGCTAATCATCCTGACCAAAAAAGATATGGTTGACGAGGAATGGCTGGAGATGGTCCAGGAAGAGGTACGGGATTTTTTCCAGGACAGTTTTCTCGAAGAGGCGCCCCTAATTACTGTCTCTTCTACCACCGGCGAAGGGATTGAAACGATCAAACAGGTCCTGGACGAAAAAGTTCGGTCCATTAGTTTTCAAGAGGAATTCGGCCCGTTTCGCCTCGCCGTTGACCGTGTATTTTCCATGAAAGGTTTTGGTACCGTCATTACCGGCACTTCGCTGTCCGGTCGTGTTGCCACCGGCGAGGAGTTGACCTTCTATCCCGGTGGACTGAGTGCAAAAATCCGTGGTATCCAGGTCCACGGGAGCGAGGTCGAGGTGGTGGAAGCCGGTCACCGGACCGCAATAAACCTGCAAGGCATAGAAAAAGAAGAGATAAACCGAGGTGATATGGCCGCGACCCCCGGCAGCATGACCGCTTCCAATCGCCTTGATGCCCGACTCCATTATCTGGGTACCAATGAAAAAGAATTGAAAAACAGGACCCAGGTACGCGTCCACTTGGGTACCCGGGAAATTCTTGGCCGGGTCGTCCTGATGGAAACAGATACGGTTTTACCGGGCAGCGATGCCAATGTGCAGATCATTCTTCAGGAACCGGTAGCTGTTTGGCCCGGAGACCGCTACGTCATTCGCAGTTATTCACCGATCAGTACCATTGGCGGTGGAACGGTGTTAAACAATGCACCCCGCAAACGTAAGCGCACCCTTGATCGGGACCGAGCACAAAATACAATAACATTTAATCTGTATCAATCAGGCAGCCCTGAAGAAAAGCTCCTGCTTTTTCTCGAGGAAAGCGGCTTCACCGGTATTGTCGCCGATCAACTGGCCACCCGCCTGGGAATTTTTGGTAAAAAACTCAAAAAACACCTGCAACAACCGATCTCCTCAGGAAGAATTACGGTGGTCGACTCCGATAGCCAGCGTTTTGTGGCCACATCGGTCATAGAAGCCCTCAATGCAGCCCTTCTTGAGCAGCTTGCTGTTTATCATAAAAAGAATCCTCTCAAAACCGGGCTTGCCAAAGAAGAGTTACGCTCCCAGCTCAAACCCAAAGTCGACCAAAAGCTGTTTAACTACGCCTTAAACAACCTGACCAAAAAAGAGGAACTTATTCAAGAAGGTGCTGAGGTTCGACTTGCCACACACCAGGTTACCCTGCAGGTCGATGAGCAGGCCATGCAGAAAAAAATCAGCCGCTTATATCTGGATGCAGGGCTCAGGCCACAAAACCTTAAAGATATCTTAGCTCGATTTGCTGAGTTTCCAGAATCACAGATCAGACAGGTTATCGACCTGCTGCTACAGGAAGAAACACTTGTCAGGATCAACGAGGCCCTTTATTTTCACGCGGAGGTCCTTGAAAAACTGCAGCAGGATCTCACAGATTTCATCAAAAGAGAAGGTGAAATCGATGCGCCCCGCTTCAAAGACATGACCGGATTGACCCGCAAATTTTCGATCCCCTTGTTGGAATACTTTGACAAAATCAAGCTGACCATTCGCATTGACGATAAACGAGTGCTGAGAAAAGGGTAATCTGGAAAATATTTTTAGCCTTTTTTCCTTTCTTATGCCATAAAGGGTAATTTTCTTATTAGTAATTATAGTTATTTTAAATTAATTCAATAGTTTAATATTAGTACTATTACTAGTAGACCTTTTCCTGATTACTAAAGCGAGCTTTACCCGCAACCCAGGTGTATAGACTGTAGGCTGAAGGCTGTTTGCAAAAGACTAAAAGAAGCAGCCCTAAAAGTCTTCCGTCTGAACAGCTTCATCCTGAGAACCTTTTGTTATTACGGTGGAAAGTTGAGGTGATTTTCTCGGAGTCTACGCTTACTTTTTTTTATGACAGGAGTTCAGGCGTAAGGCACTATGACATTCCCGATTAGTGTAGTATTCGCTCTGTGTTAGGCTATCAATGAGAAGTGTTTTTTTATATGTTCATTACAGTGATATTTTAGCATGTGAAAGGCACGCTATAACAAACAGCCAAGTAATACTGCACTTTTAAAAGCTACTATTCAAAAGGATTAGCTGGCAATTCATCTGCTTGTAGGTGGTGCAAGAAGAAGGCGCATGAGAATTCTGGTAGACCGGGCAGGTTGACCGCTGCTCTGGAAAAAATGTGCAGTAGGATTTTCCAGGACGATGTTGGGTGAATCATGATCTATGTTCAACCATAAATTCTGGAGGGACTGTTCGAGAAAATTTTGGTCCGTTGTCTGGTCGACCAGAAACACGATCTGCTCCAGCGGGATCAGGCTTAGCAGCTGTTCCAGCTCATAGAGGCACCCCTGATTGGTTGGTGAAAAACTTCTCAGATCCATCAGGATTACCTGACTGGCTCTCGCCAGCTTCTTCATGGTCATCTGCCAGGTGTTTGCATGGCAGAAAAATTCATTCACCCGGTACATCCCGTCGGGGTCTCTGGTCCGGTCAAGCGTTTCAATACGCTCTTCAAGACCTGCCTCATCTTGGACAAACCGTCGCGAATGCGTACCGCTTAAAAATCCAAGAAATTCATGCGGCTCAACGGTCGCAGTCACGAGGTCAGGGCCTGAGATGAGGCTGATGGAGCCATGCCGGCGCCAGAGTTTGGTAAAAGGCGCAAAGAGGCTTTCGCTTCGACTGCCAAGAGCAAAAACTCTGAGTAGCAGGAGTATTGGGCCCTTTTCCTGTTTGGATCCACGATGAAATAGAAAATAAAAGCAGGTTTTCGTCACTAGCTTGTACCCGACAAAAGCCAGAAGCCCTGTAAAAATCCAGTACCAGCCCTCAAAAGTGAGGGTAACAGACTGAATAATTCCAAACAGTAAGAAAAGAGTATCAATGGTTATAGACTGATCGCTGAAATTTTTTGAATTGTATCCTCTGCCAATCCAGAACAGTAGCAACCATCCCATTGTGCCGAAAAGTAAAAAGCCACTTGTATGCATCAGAACAAGAAGCGAGACGGCGTTAAGCCCCATTGAATCACCAATTGCGACAAGGGTCCGCAGTGCCGAATCGCTCATTCCGAAAAGCTCTACGACCACAACTGCCCCGGTCACGCCAGCGATCATGAATGTAAGAACAAGAGGGCCGACAGAGCGCACACGGCGGTGAAGGAAGCTGAGCAGTAAAATGGTCGCTGGCGCGTTTGCAAAGAGCCAGAAATAAGCGATCTCCCAGGGCGAAAGTTCGGCACTGAAGTACAGAGCAGTCAATCCCGTTGATAAAACAAGTGAAATGTACAGCGAGACAGCAAGAATAATCTCTTTTCTGCTCACGGTGGTAACGAAGATGACCGCCAGTACAGCAGGCCATAGATAGCAGGAAAAAAGCCATAGAACTCGCACCGGGAGAAATCCGCCGCCCGAGTTGATCATCCAGGGTGTTGTAAGTATGAGTGCATAAAGTACCCCGCCGGCAAAATAGCCGGCAGCAGCAGTTCTCATTGATCGCATTGGTCGCGCAAGAGGCTCAAACCAGGATTTTCCTTTTTCCGAGAAAGAGTCTTCGTTGATGAATTCAATGACGAGCCTAGGTGGTGAATCGTGTTGTTTGTCTGTTTTAGTGGGTGGTTGAGCTGTTTGAGAGGTTGCGCTCACCCTATTCATGGCCCGAATGGTTGCCCGGCGGTACAGTTTTAACAGGAAGGCGGATGCCACTGCTGTCAAGGTGGCAGCAACGAGCAGTATGAAAGGGAGCATGCCGGTCAGTACAGTTGTTACATTCATGGATTCTCCTTGAAAGCCGGCAACAGGTTATCTGCAGTTTCATCAAAGTCCACCCGGAGAGAGGTGATAAGAAATCGCTTTCTGGCGGAGGGTGACACAGCTGGAAAATCAGAGCTATCGAGAAGCTGCAGACCTCTTTGACAGCATATTGTCGTGCACCAGGTATAGAATGCACCTAGAGTACACGAAGGTACCAGGTCTTGAATTATAAGGTTTTCGCATTCACATTCATTTGTTGCGGGTTGATATTGCCCGAAGAAATCTCTGAGTTTCATGGGAAATCCTCACGTATAGACTATTCCTGAATTCCCGGAAGTCAGGATATGTCTTTATGTTCACCAGAGTCAACTTCCAATATACGTTGACTTTCGGAAACTGCAGGTCAGACTGAAGATAAACGGGAATATGGTGAAGTTACATCAATATACCAAGAGGTTGAGCTTTGTCATGGCAGTATACAATTTACCTACTGGCCAAGTATTGCATCTAACTGGTGAAAACTGTTTGTAGGACCTTGATGATTATATATTTTTCAAAAGGAGATTCTTGAATATGTTCATTCGTGTCGCTTAGAGTACGATCCAAATCCCGCCAGAGAGCATATTTCTTAAAGGTATCATCACGCTTAATCCCCATAGCTTCAGCAACCAATTTGACATAATTGATAACTTTGAAATTAAAACGATCTTCTTCTTGACCAAATGTTTGTCCACAATAAAGACATACGGTAGCCAATCGATCCGCACTGGTTTGACCTGCTTCTTTCAAATGATCGTCACGCATCTGGGAAGAACTTTCCTGGAGCCAGCAGATAGCCACACTACTGCAGCAACTTGTTTCAGGGCCATGATGCTCCATCTGCATAAGAGTCACCCCTGGCAATTGCCTCAAAACTTCACGGGGCCCATCGCTATCTAACCCTAATTCAGGTTGCGATGTCTTTAAACTGACCACCGTCATCGGTCATCCTTTTGCCGTTACAACCAGTCTGTCAGGGCAAAACCGATTCCGATCTTATTCACATACTGGTTATAGTCGATAAGACTTTCGCCATAGCCGGTAAAATATTGCACGTATCCTTTGAGATACGGATATTTCCAAATAGGAAAACTCCAGGTTAATTCAACCGCACCTTTTTCAAACCCTGACTCAAGATTGTTGCGTGACATCACGCTGAAAACGTTCTCTTTCCACTTATAGGCGGCCAGTATCTGATAATGTCCCAGATAATCGGTGATATCGGGGTTGTCATCATCTTCCTCATCCTCCGGAATCCTGATCCAGGGCTTCAAACTCAGAACGAAGCTCCCTTTATCGAAAATGAAATTGGCATAAATACGATTCCAACTTCTGGAAAGAACTCCGCTGCGACCATTTGACTGGTGGACTATGCCGAATACATTCGCAGAATTATTGAAACCAAAAAATTGCCATTCAGGGTCAAACTGGAACCATGCCTCAGGTTCATGGTTGGTTTCCCTGAAGGGAGAAGATGCGTCGTCATTGTAGACCTGCCAAAAAGAGCGGTTGGTATAGGCTGCGTAGAGATCAACCGTATTGAATAGATCAACCCAAAGGGGGAATTTTAAACTGACCTGGAATTGTGCTTCTGTATCATCAACATCGACCGCTGGATCGTTTGCATGCTCCTGGTATAGTTTAGGGTTGTAGCCGACGGAATTGTAGGCTCCGAGCAAGATATAATTAGGCTTATGGGCCATCAGGGTAAAGGGTTCAAGGACATGCGCCTTATCCTTGAGAATACGCATCGACACAAGAGAGTCAGTCTTTTCCTGAGTGGTACGATTTTTTTCTTCTATCTTTTTCTCACAGAGCAGGCGCAACTCGCCAATCGTCATTGAATTATCTGCCTGCTGTATCACTGTTGTCATACATTCTGATTTTTCGTCGGCAATTAATTTTTTTGGGCTAAAAAATCCGATTGCCAATAATACCGTAATGACAAAACATGTCATATTTTGCTGGGATGATATTTTTTTTTCATATCCACCATGTTTCATGGTCATGTACTCCAATTAATTATTACCAACGATGAATAGATAGATAAAAACACATCGCACAAAATCCATGAATGAGTCGATGACAGCGAAGACCGTAATTTTTACATGAGTAAACAACATCTTCCAAATCTACCTGTTAGTTCAAGTCCTGAAAAAAACTCAACAAGACAACCACGTGTATATTCCAGAGCAATCCGGCCACTGATTCCATTCGATTGCGGCCACCTATTTCGGAATGTAGCAACGCATAGAAACAAATGGTGGAAGAAGTCTTTTTGAATCAATATTTCAAGGAGATTTTCATGCCAAAAAAAGAAGTTATTTATGCGAAAGATATGAGAGGGTTTTCGCCTCAAACATGGCTGCAGTTGCAGCAATCGTCAAATGAGTCGAAGTTGTGGTATGGGCAGAGCTACAGTCGGTGATTACTTGCAACGTACCAAAGCCGCAGGATTAGCCTGGCCGCTTCCTGACGGATTGAGTGACACCACCCTGAAACAACCGCTTTTTCCTTCATCAGCACCTCTACCCCTGCCCAACCCTGATTCACCAACTCGCCATAGATAATCTCAACGGCTATTGCATTTCCAGCCGCCCTCTCCCATACGTTACCAAGAGAAATGAGCTACTGTATCAATGGGTCACCGATGCATTGGCGGCGCCCGGCATCATCCCTAGAAGAACATAGGGATTGGTTCCGGCGTTCACGAGTTGCTCTTTCAGCTCCCGCGTTACCGGAAATTCCTTTACGACCGAAAAAACATCGGATAAATCAGCTACACGCTCAAGCAGTCTTCGTACAGCCAACACTTTCAGATTTCGCGGCTTATCCTGCCCTATTTCGGACACAGCTCCAATGGCGCCAAGATCCACTCCAACGACCACCCCGTGACCTTTCCCCTTGCTTTCCGACCATTTTATCAGAACCCCGGTTATCATCGTCTCCGACGTATTTTTTATCTTTTTGATATCTACCGGCTTCACGATCAGGTTCCTTTTTCCCGGGGTTAGACCAAGTATAACCTGAATTGCATCATCCTTGCATTCATTGGGACTGGCAATGAAAATATACTGTTCTCCTGGCAACAGGGCATATTGTGCGGCAATACCCTTCGCTGTTAAATACCCTAAGATAACGCCTGGACAGACATGCCCGTGCAGCTCGGCACATTGGAGGAATTCATAAGGAGCCTCTGCAAACCAGGCACTGAGTAGGCTTACAATATGAAATGTTTGTTTACCACTTGCCCCGGGCATAGCATTTAAAAAAAATGCAGGATCCTCGACATCCTCATCTTTGAGCGATAGCACCGTAGATTTTCCCTGGTTACCGTCATAGCGAATGACAACGCTTTGCATGGTTCTACGATGGGCCAGGATAACAAGAAGCGAATTTTTCGGACGTTCATTGAAAAATAGTAGATTTCCCTTCCCTATGGTGCAGCCGGTCAGCGCCTGAAGGATATCAACATATTGTTCAGTTGTCTTGTCACCAAGCCGGACATGGCGAGCGTTGGTCAATACTCCAAGATCCTTGGCATCTCGTTCAAGGGCCAAAACTTTCATCGCATCACGTACAAAAGGAGCTATGCCGGCATCTTGGGAAAATCCAGAATCGGGGAGAGCCAAGAGAACAATCAGACAAATCATAGCATAAGCACATACCCTATTGCCATTCTTCATTTTGGGCGCTCCTGTTATAACCATATTTACCATTTGAAACTGCTCGACCTTTTTTCAATATCTTTCACTAAGAGATACCGTTAGGTCCTTCGCTCCATCTAACCGGCTTTGAAAAATATACAAAAATTGAGCTGATTCGGGAAGTCTGTTTATTGATAAACTGTGGAGATAAAAAAAAACAACCATGTAGGGACACTGCTCCTACATGGTTGTTGAGGGTAGAGGTAACGCGTAGTGTGGTCGCTATTTCTTCCTGCGAAGCCTTCCGGCCAGACCGACAAGACCTGTGCCGAAGAGCAGCATTGTCGCAGGCTCGGGAACCGGAGCCACATCGAAGTTACCATTGACGGTATCATTGCCACAGGACATGGTCCAATGGGCATCGACACTGAGCCCATCAACCAGTGAGAGACCAAGGGTGGTGATATCAAAGCTGACAAACCTGAAATAGGAATCGCCTCCATTGCCGACTACATAGTCATTTTCCTGAAGACCGGAAACCAGTGTTCCTGATTCCATTGCAAAGGGGCTTGAGGCAGCACTATAGTAGATATCGTTATTCCAAACAGACGCCTTATATACTCCGGCAGTATCCACACCAGCCGTACCGGAATTGCCACCGACGTTCTGATTATCATAATCTTTAGTCAGAAAACCAAAATCAACGGCATACTCGTACGTAGATGCATCACCAAGGGTCACCGCACCATCAAAGGATAGGGCCAGATCGCCGGCATAATAATCTTTCCCCCCATATACTTGATGCCCGTCAGACAGATCAAAACCAGTTTGAACACCAATGGATAAGACCTTTCCATCCAACTTATAGGCGAGATATTCCGCATCAAAGAGCTGACCGCCACCACCGGGCGTCGTACCATCTTCATCAATTGCAAAAGTTGTCCATGTTGTATCATATAGCTGCGGCAATGGACCTGCTTCGGCAACCAAAACAGTCCCGACTATCGCTCCAACAACGGCCATAGCCATACATAGTGTGTACAAATTCCGACACTCCTTCATTTAATCTCTCCCTGCTTGTTGCTTGGCACATACATATCAGCAATGATTTTCAATGATGGTGCAGATCCAATGCCAACCTACAAAAACCAAGAGAGATTAACTTAATTATATAATTACATGTACTTATAAAAGAGCAGCCATTGGACGCCGACAGACATACCACGCTTTTCCGTTTTTACGGATCCGAAAAGGTGAAATAATTCAAAAATGCGGAAAAACCGTGCGGCATACCAAATGATAATCGTCTCCACTTATGCCTCCAGATAACCTGCAGAAAACAGAGAACCTGCTGAACCTCCTCATCTAGACCCATGAAAACTGCGTGCCCTGATGCACGAGCTTGAAACCCAACGCGGATAAAAATGCCATCCATGTTTGGTCTTTTTTTCAGCTCTTAAGCGTGAACAAGCTGCTGCAGGCTGCGATAATCGGTCTTGCCGGTGCCAAGCAGTGGTATTTCCTCGACCTGCAGTACTCTGCGGATATTATGCAAAGGAGATAATCCTGATGCACGCAGTGCCTGATTCGACTGCTGGCGGGAGATGTCTCTACTCGTCACCAGAATCAGTTCCGGAAGTTGATCATTACTGGCGATAACGGCGAGCGTCGATCCCGATGATTCTTCGGCAAACTCATCCTCAAGAACCTGCTCGATGGCAGGCAGTGAAACCATCTCTCCACCCAACTTGACAAATCGCTTGAGACGACCGGCAAAAGTGAACATTGCCTTTTCATCCCGGGTTACCAGATCACCGGTATCATACCATTGCCGATCATCAAACGTGACAAAAGGCAGGCTTTTGTCATGCAAATATCCGGAAAAGACGTTCGGCCCACGAACCAGCAATCGGCCGGGGGTGTCACCGGTTACCGGCTCACCGGTTTCGGGATGCAGC
>CALZIH010000071.1 GCA_945787305.1 uncultured Desulfobulbaceae bacterium
AGGAGATGACGCCGAGATACTGACAAGTGGAGGGAGCGGTACCTGGAGCAGTATGAACAGCAGCGCCTTGAGTTCTCTTCGTTTTTGGAGTATCTGGGGCAGTTCCGGTGATAATGTCTACGCCGTCGGGCATACGGATGAAATGCTGGGCTCAAATGAATCTCAGATTGTCCACTTTGACGGTACTTCCTGGCAGAGCGATTTTTATAGTTACAATGTTTTGCCTGCACAATACATGAATGCAGTATGGGGGCGTTCTCAATCAGATCTTTTCACCTTCGGTTCCCTGTCCTTTCGTAATGACGGGTGTTCATCCGGTTGGGAAAAAATGAATATACCAGGCATTCCTCCACTTGAAAGTGCATGGGGCATAGAAGGTGCAGATGGCGTGTACTATGTCTTTGGTGTGGCAGATCTAGGTCAAGCCGTCTACCAGTTTACAATTACTGCTGACAGAAAATGTCCGTCATCCCCTTGGAATTTGTTCTTGCCTGCAATCCTTAACGGCAAATGATGGCTATCGAGTTGATAGAATATCCTTTTTCTTTCAAAAGGTCGAACGAGAGTAATGGTTACCTGTATTTTAAGGCTACCTTAAAAAAACAGGATTCTAGTACGAGATCTGCTAAGCGTAGACTCCGAGGCATGCGGTTTGACTAGTAACGTTTGAGCTTCATCTTACTCGATCCAACCGTCCATTTTTCTAACCGGAATAAACCTGCAGAGTGAATCTGGTAGCCCAAGCCCAAAGCTACTCCATCATATGCACCCGTTCACAGTCGGGGCAGATCCAGGTGGGACCATTACTTATACCCCATTTGTTTTCGGCAAAACATTCCGGGCAAATTTCAAAGCCACAGGTGCAGCTCCAGCAAAAGGGTTTCTGCTCTTTGCAGCAATGACAGCGATATTCTTTTTTCCTGCGTCGTCGCCCTCTTCGATTTTGCTCTGATTTTTCAGCACTCATAATAGATTATAAAAAGCAAAAGGTTGTCGGTGTCGTAAAAAGCCTCGCCACCGACGGCGGAAAGATTATAACTCGTTGTAATTCCCTACAGTGTAAACAGCGTTTTTTGACTTATTACGAGTCCTTCAAGGTTAGGCTTGGCGTAATTCACCAGTTAACCACTCAAGGTAGCTTTTGTTTCCCTTGAGTACTGGTGTTGCCAGTATTTCCGGCACTTCATACGGATGAGCCTGGGTAATTGCGGCCTGCAGCCTATCAAATAGGTCATCACGGGTTTTCATGACACAAAGAAATTCGTCGCTCTTTTCAACATTGCCTTGCCAATGATACATCGAATTGCACTGCGTTATCTGCACACACCCGGCAAGTCGTTGTTCAAGCATCTGCCGGGCCAAAGCCTCTGCTTGTTCCCTTGTTTCAACCGTGGTTGCGACCTGAAGATATGAAGGCATTGCTCGATTCCCCTCCATTTGATTTATTTGAGGATTCTGTACAACGCCATCGTATCAGACTGGATTTTTTTTCTCCAGTGGAATATCTTTCATATCCGTAGCATTCAGTTACACCATAACGGTGGAACCGGAAAACACATTATCATCCTTGGGTTAGATTCCATGCTTCTCACTGTCGATGTAGGCAATTCTCACACCGTAAGCGGTGTCTTTCAAGGCGACCGGATGCTGGCAAATTGGCGTCTCAAATCTGATCGTGACCGAACCGCCGATGAGTTGGCCATTCGTTACCACAGTCTTTTTCAAATGGCTGATATCAAACCGGAAAACATATCCGGTTTTATTGTATCTTCTGTGGTTCCGACCCTGGAAACGGCCTGGTTGGCCTATGCCGACAAGTACTATGCCCGACAGTTGCGGTGTAAGCCTCTGGCCGTGTCCCATCTTACCGATACAGGTATTTCAGTGGCAACCGAAAACCCGGCCGAAGTCGGTGCAGATCGTATTGTCAATGCCGTAGCAGCCTGGGAAATGTACAGGGACAGCCTAATAGTTATCGATTTTGGGACTGCCATCACTTTTGACTGCGTTAACGGGAAGCGAGAGTATGTTGGCGGAACAATCCATCCGGGAATTGGCATCTCCCTTGATGCCCTTGCCGGGCGTACTGCGAAACTGCCTCGTGTTGATATCGACACAATACCAGAAGACAAAATAGGACGGACCACAAGTTCAGCCATTCATTCCGGCATGCTGTATGGTTTTGGCGGCCTGGTGGACCGAATGGTCGATATCCTTTCCCGTGAATTGGAACCTGAGAGGGAGCGGATACATACCGTTGCCACCGGTGGTATGGCACACCTGATAGAACCTTTTACCAGAACCATTGACGTTATCAATCCCCAGCTTACCTTGCAAGGATTACGGCTCATCCATGACAAAAATTGTAATTCCTGATCCGCCCCCTTTTCTACCGGATCGGCTGCAGCAGGGGGACACCATTGGTCTTTTCTGCCCTGCCGGTCCAATACGAAATCTGGAGCATGTTGAGGAGGGAATACGCTGTTTACAAGAGATGGGATTTACAATTAAGTTACTGGAAAAGTTACAGGTGCAGGGCAACAATGACACCTACCTCGCTGCATCCGATGCTACTCGAGCCCGTGGGTTACATGCCCTATGGGCAGACAAAGAGGTTAAAGCACTGATGGCTGTTCGTGGGGGCTACGGTTGCCTGCGCATTCTTGACCAGCTTGATTTCAACTTTTTCCGAGCAAACCCAAAGCTGCTTATCGGTTTTTCCGACCTCACAGCCCTGCTGGCTGCCAACTTTACAACCACTGGCCTGATTGGGTTGCATGGCCCCGTTGTATCCTCCCTGGCACAAACCGATACGGAATCACAAGATCGTTTGTATTCCTTGTTGACCGGCTCCTACCTGCCATATTTCCTGGAGGATAGAGAGAAGGTACTCAGGCCTGGAGCTGGCACAGGCCCAATCATTGCCGGTAACCTAACCACACTGACCCACTTAATCGGCACGCCATGGGAACCCGCACTTACCGGATCCATCTTGCTCATCGAGGATACCGGTGAACCAATGTACAGGATTGACCGCCTGCTTACCCATCTTGGTTGCTCTGGTCGATTAGCAGATTTGGCAGGCTTGATTTTTGGTAGCTTTGACAGCGGTAACGGTCAGGGCACAGTTGAGCGTTTGCAAGACGAACTGTTTGAACGAATTACGCAATTGACAGACAAGTATAATTATCCAATCTGGGTTGATTTTCCGATCGGCCACCTCACGCAGAATCAGGCCATTTTCTTTGGGATGAAAGCCTCCATGGACAGTGAACAGGCAGTACTGACTCTACTACCTGACGTATTAACAGGATGACCTAATTCCCCACTATGATAAAACGCTACCTTGCTACTTTAGGCGGTTTTTTACTTCTGACCGCAATCTACCTGGCCACCCTTTTGCCCCTGCTGCTTGTTCGGGCAGATGTAACCAGTGCAACGTTTTTGAGGTCAATGACTGTTTGGGGCCTGTTGGCCCTATTTTCACTTGGGCCTGCACTTTCGTTTCTTATCAAAAGAATCTGGTTTTTCAGGGGCAAAGGGCAGGCTGTCGCCTTACATGAGTTGCGACAACACCTGTTAGCCATCAATGAGATACACTGTCCGGTCCGAGTAAAAGAAAAAGGCAAACGACTGATCGTGGAGTGGCGTTATGATGATCCTGAATGGTGTGAATATATGGCCGCTGCAAATGTTACCAGGTTGTATGAAGTGCTTCTGGGTTTGGATGAAAGCACCAACACCGTTACCTTTTCAGATCGAGGACGCAAGATCGATCTTTCGCTTTGTCCAATTCGTATTAAAACCGGATTTCTTTCCCGTCCCAGGCTGTTTTTCGGCATTAAGATCGGAAAAGACCGAGGTGTAAACCAGTATTCAATGGTGAGGCCAACAGATTTCCGCTTCAAAGCCCAAGAAATCAAAACGCCCATTGTCAATACCATTCTTGGACACGGCTGGAATGTTCGCTTTTCCCTGCTATAAGGCTATTTTGTGTATATGGCCTCAAATTCCAGACAGATTTTTCCCCTATTTCTTGATCATCCCTCACCTGTTCCTCTAATAGCAAGCTGCAATGCAAAACTGCTTTTCGAAATTTCATTTTTTCATCATAGAGGAAAAATGCGATAGAAATATCATTTGTCGGTATCGGAAAAATCCAAGTCCTCGACTGCGGAAAGATACCAAGGAACCCCTAACTCTTTGAATTTTCCTTGAGTGCAAACGGCTTTTTGGACTGTTTACAAGTCAATTTTATTTACAATAACCCAAAAGGCTGTCATACGGGCTGAGGAGTAAACGATATTGACAAGCAAAGAAAACTTTTTTAATCTTACTTAAGAATGAATTGTATATAGAAAGTTTTTGCCATATATGACTATTGTAACAACCGACAAACAGCAAGTTGCCCAGCTCAAAGATATCTTTAAGCGAGCCGGCATTAAACTTACCCATCAACGGTTGGAAGTTTACAGTGCGATGACGTCTGCCGACGATCATCCCTCTGCGGAAACCATCTATTTGAGACTACAGAAAAAAATTCCTACCATTGCCCTTGATACAATATATAGGACGCTAACAACCTTTGAAGAACTTGGTCTCGTCAAAAAGTTGCACCTCATGGGCGAAAGAACCCTTTTCGATGCCAATTTGCACCAACATCATCATTTTGTCTGCAACCGATGTCAGGCCATACATGATATCTACTGGCCGGAATTCGACAATTCCGTTCTTCCAGATCCAGCCGATGTAATGGGCCTGGCTCACTCCAGGCACATCGAATTACGCGGAGTTTGTACACGCTGCATGGAAGAGCTTGATGACCAAAAAAAACCATGAGAACGCACCTATTAACCTGGGAGGGTATTTATTGAAAAATATACACACGTTTGCAGGTTTTTTTATTGTAACGTGAGGCCTTGAACCTCTTTAAGGGAGGATGTGAAGAGTTTGCAACAGCCGATTTCAGCCAAAAAAATTCTGCTGGTTGACAATAATAAAGTCATTCTACGACTTTTGTCCCACATGCTTGAGAACAAAGGGCATGAGGTGCAAACTGCTGAAAGCGGTTTTTCAGCACTCGAAGTACTCCAATCGTACCGACCCGACATTATCTTTGTTGACCTCATCATGCCCAATATCAGCGGGGATGTTTTTTGTAGAATAGTCCGCCAAAGAGAAGAGTTTGACAACACCCTCCTCGTTATCCTTTCTGCTGTTGCTGCTGAAGAACAGGTCAATTTTATCGATTTCGGTGCCGATGCCTGCATTGCAAAAGGACCTGCAAAGGTTATGGAAAAGCATATCGACACCATTATGGATTCTATCCAAAGAGGCGATGTTTTTCCAATTTCCGAGGAAATACTCGGCGCCGAAGATGTGTATAAAAGAGAAATTACAGAGGAGTTGCTGGCACAAAAAAAACATTTTGAGATCACCCTGGAAAACATGGGTGCCGGTTTCCTCGAACTTACCTGGTCTGCGCACATTGTTTATGCCAACGCAACCGCCCGTTTTATTTTAAACACTTCTGAAAGGGACCTTCTCTCCACCAACTTTCTTGATCATTTTGAAAAAGAGCAGCAGGAATATATCGGAGACATGTTAAGTAAACTGCGTCGTGAACCGATTGAAATCGGGGAAGATCGCATGGTGGTAACGAACGGCAAATATATTCTAATAAAATTCGTTCCATTAATAGCAAAGGGACAGAAAACAATTATTACTTTAATTCATGATGTTACCCATCGGAAACGGACCGAATTAAAACTCCTTGAGAACCTCTCTCACCTTGAAGAAACTGTTGCCCAGCGAACAAAGGCGTATAAGGAAGTCAACACCAGGTTACAGGAAGAAATAGCGGAGAGAACAAGAATTAATAATGAGCTGGAATCCGTAGCGCGACAATGGCGCACAACATTTGACACCATTCCCGACTTTATATCCGTGCACGATAAGGACATGAAGATTATTCGTGCAAACAAAGCGCTTGCAGCTTTTCTTGATAAAAGTCCTCAGGAACTGCTGCACCGAACATGCTATGAGGCCATGCACAACACAGACTGCCCCTGGCCGAATTGTCCACATAAGCTGGCGGTTGCACAGAAAGAAGTCGTTACCAAAGAGGTTGATGATGCACATATAGGACTCCCGTTACTCGTCACCTGTTCGCCCTGTTATAATGAGGACGGCAGCCTGATAGGCACCGTCCATATTGCACGCGATATTTCCGAGCAAAAGAAAATAGAAGCAGAGCAAGAAGCGCTGATCAGGAAACTGCAGAATGCCTACCATATCATAAACGAAAGTCAGATTGTTGCCTGTCTCTGGCAAAACGCTGAAGGGTGGCCCCTGCAATTTGTCTCTGACAATGTAGAAGTATTAACCGGTTATGCAAAGGATGATTTTCTTTCCAGGAAAATAGTTTACTCGCAGCTCATTCATATGGACGACCTTGAAAGGGTTCATGATGAAGTCGCTTTGTATAGCGGGCAGCAAGGTAAAACCAGTTTCAGCCATGAACCATATAGAATAATAACAAAGAATAATGAAACCAAATGGATTTCCGACCGGACAGAAATCAGAAGAGACCACAGTGGAAAAATAACCCATTATCAGGGCTTGATTGAAGACATTACCCAAAAAGTTCAATTGGAATTAAAAGAACAGGAGCTCCTTGTCAAAAAGGAACAAGTAAAACATCTTGAAAGTCTGAAAACAATGGCCGGAGCCATTGCCCATCGTTTCAACAACGCCATGACCGCAGTGCAAGGCAACCTGGATCTTATGACCATGACATTGCCCCAAGACTGTAAAGAATATCAAATGGCATCGGATGCAGTTTTGGCCGCCAAAGGGGCGTCTCAAATAGGATCCATGATGTTGACCTATATCGGTCAACGTCCTCCTCGACTACAGCTTGAAAATCTGGTCGATATTGTCGGTGATGTTTTCGCTGAATATGACAATCGAATACAAACCATCAAACTGGAATTTGATCCGTCACCAGGATCACTCTATTGCTCCATGGATAAAGACCAGATTAAAGAAGTGATCGGCAGTGTACTGACTAATGCCATCGAATCCTTAAACGAGACGTCAGGAACAATCAAAGTAAGTTTTGGCACCGACTATTTCAATACCGCCGAATTACCCATCCCTTTTCAGGACAATTCCATGACCGACGGCTTTTATTCTTATTGTCAGATAAAAGATACCGGACACGGTATCAAGCAGGAAGAACTTTCACGGATTTTCGAACCGTTTTTTACGACTCGATTTGTCGGCAGGGGGCTTGGACTAGCTCTGACTGTAGGAATCATGAAGACACATCACGGTGCAATAACCGTTGAAAGTACGCCTGGCAAGGGAACGACTTTTAAAATTTTGTTTCCCTCAGCAACCCCGCAGAAAACAACCCCTGAGTCTTAAACAATGTTGCGATGGATGTCAGGCGTTAACCAGTGCTCATGAGCTGAAATACCAATTCGTATTCCGCCACCTAGAGTAGGCTTCAATGCCATATCTGCTCTAGACACATTCGACTGCTTCTCTTCGATCTTTTTTGGTCCGCAATTTCTCTGAGGGCGGCACCCTCCCCGCTCGCCACACCTGTGCAATACGATCAGGTTCTGCCTAAACGCTTTTCTTTTTAAAAAAAGGAGGGAGGGGGTGGAGAGAGCAGGTATAGCTGGTGACCTGCGGGATTAATGAGTTGCTGCAACGCTGCCAATAAAGTCACCAAGTTTTTCATGAAAAACAAAGTCAGCCCCGGAATCCAAGGGCGTATCAGACTGGGTTAATATTGCCAGGATAGCCCCGTTTTGCTTGGCGATGAGTGGGAAAGAAGCGGCAGGCTGCACAACCAGGGTTGAACCGGCAGCGATCATCATGTCGCATGACATGGCCAGGTCCTGGGCTCGTTCCAAATCTTCCAGGATCAGGCTTTGGCCAAAGGAAATCGTATTGGGTTTCAACAAGCCGGCGCATTTGGTGCAGCGAGGTGAACCATTATCCAGGTTGAGATCATCCAGAGTTTCATGGGCCGGGGTGATGTCATTGCACTCAAGACAGATTATTTCCAGGTTTGTACCGTGAAGGTTGACAAGCGCCTGTTGCGGAAGTCCACTTTTCTCATGCAGGCCATCAATATTCTGGGTGATCAACCCGAGAAGCTTCCCGCTGTCGTAAAGTTGTTTAAAAAACAAATGGGGTTTGCCTACCTTGGCGTCCCTGATTCCCTGCCAGAGGACTTTCTTCCGTTGCCAATAGAGCAGACGCTTACTCTCGTCAGCCAAAAACTCCTCAAGGTAGACCGGCTGAAACCTATCCCAGATACCACCCTGGCTACGGTAGTCCGGTATCCCCGACTCCGTACTGATGCCGGCTCCGGTAAACCCGACGATCTTCTTGCTCTTTGCAATTGCAGTTTTAAACCGCTCAATCCTATCCATAATTGGGCACAGTTAAGAAACCTATTCAAATACCCGGCACACCTGTTGTCCACCATTGGTGAAACGAGTTTACTTAGTTTTACCTGAATCCGTGCCGAAAAACGGCTATTCCAGGTTTATGTAATTGATATTTTTCCACTGAAAAGATCAAAGAGGCGATTGGGTGTCGACTCTCTTCAGCTTACCTCAGGCTCAATCTGACTGATGATCCAGGATACCGCAGCGGGCAGGTCGTTGGCGACATAAGCGGGTTGTACCTGTTGAGTGGGCCCGATATATTGCTGATCGCCCCGTCCATATCCAGATAGGACCAGGATAGGGGTCGCCCCTACCCGTTCGCCGCAGCGAAGATCCGACCAGCGGTCACCAACGACAAAGGATTGGTTCAGATCAAGATGCATTTCCTGGGCAGCCTGTTCCAACAAGCCGGTTTTTGGTTTACGGCAGGAGCAATTCTTGCGAAACCGCTCCTCTTTTGCCTCTGGATGGTGGGGACAGATGTATAATCCGTCGATATGTGCTCCTTCAGCAGCCAGCTGTTCCTCCATTTTTTGGTGGACGGCAACAAGAAGTTCTTCGGGAAAATATCCACGCGCAAGTCCGGACTGGTTGGTCACCACCACCACGGGAATATCTTTTTCATTCAACCTGCGAATTGCTGCCGCAGCTCCTGGAAGCAGGTGGAAGCGTGAGATATGATTGATATAGCCCATCTGCTCGTTGATGGTTCCGTCACGGTCAAGGAAGACCGCCGGTTGTTTTGCTGCAGTATTCATCTAGTTCTCTTGCGAAAGTAATGCCTGAACGGAGGAGAAGACCTCTTCCGGCTGGATCTGCTCCATACATTGCAGATGGTTCTCCGGGCAGTGGGTTTTCTTACACGGGCTGCAGGTTATGGGTTTACGGATGATATGCGCATTATCGGAAAACGGTCCTGTAGCGATATGGTCGGTGGAACCGAAAATAGCAGCAGTTGGAGTCTGCAAAGCGGCAGCCACATGCATGAGGCCGGAATCATTGGTCACAAAGACGTCACAGCGGTCAATGTAGGCCATGGCTGTGGCGAGATCGGTTTTGCCCGTTAAATCAACCACACGACCAGGATCTTCAACAGTTGATGCAATGGTAGCCGCAGCTGAACGGTCCGCGTCTGTTCCGAAGACCAGCAGAATAGCATCACTCTTGTCACAAACAAGTCTTGCCAGTGCGGCAAATTTTTCAGCAGGCCATCGTTTGGCCGGGCCATACGCCGCACCAGGATTCAGGCCGATAACGGGCACCTTGCCCATCTGCAAAAAAAAATCCTGCAGCCCACCATCGGCAGCTTCTATGGCTTGGGTGGGAAGAAAGAGCTCAAGCTGGTCACTACCAGGCGTAAGGCCGAGCCCGGCAAGCATCTCCTGATAATAGTACACCTGGTGCTTCAAACCGATTTCAGGGTGTTTTTTTACTCCATGCGTCAAGAGCAGTCCGCGGCCATCGGTGGTATAGCCGCCACGCGCTGGTATACGGGCAAGAGTGGTAATCAGGGCTGCTTCAAAGGCGTTCTGGAGAAGGATGGCGGCATCATATTTTTTTTCTCTCAACTCTGATGCCAGCTTCCATTTTCCCTGTATTCCCTGGTGTCGTCCGTTCTTGTCATAGACAAAAATATGATCCACCCTGGGGCTGGCCGCAAAAACGTCGCAGACCCAGGGCAGAGCGAGGAGGGTTATCTCAGCTTCCGGATAATTCTCACGGATGGAGCGGACTGCAGGCGTCGTCATGATGGCATCACCGATCCAGTTCGTTGAACGGACCAGTATCCTCTCGGGACGACGAGGAAAAACCCCC
>CALZIH010000072.1 GCA_945787305.1 uncultured Desulfobulbaceae bacterium
CCAGCATCTCACCGTGGAAGTTTCTGAGTTTTTCTATTTCCTTACTATCTTGACGTTGACCCGTCTGGCTGCCGTCCTCCTGGACCGCTGGCTTTATAGGAACCTTTTGTTACCGATGTTCCTGGTCCTGATGCTTACCCTGGTCCTGCAGATGATCCATACACCCGGAGCTTTTCTCCATCTTTATATTTTTTCTGTGTGTATTTTCGGATTGTTGATGTTTCTGAAAAGTATGGTCTGGAACCGAAAGGAAAGTGCAGGGTTGAAACGTTTTTTTCTGTATGTGGATGGCGTGTTGTGCCTGGTTATTGCCGGAGCTGAAATCTTCGGCTACAGTTCAATAGCCCTCTACCTTTTTCGCTCATTCCTCTACAGTGTGATTGCCGCCCTGATTTTCTGGATGTTGTTTCTTTTTACTGCAGGACTGCTTGAACTTTGCTTCTCCGGTCTTCCGGTCAAGGTGCTGCAGAGAAACAGTGCCTTGCTGGTCAGGCAGTGTGTTCCCGCCCTTGTCCTCTGTTACGGTCTGCTCTTTTTAATCTTCTCCCTGGTGATATGGCAGGTGTATCCAACCTTTGCTGAAGCTGCAAATAGCTTTACCAACCTGGGATTTTTCATTGGCTCATTTAAGATAAGTCCAGGCTTCATCCTGATGGTGGGGTTGATAATCTATGGAGCTGTGCTGCTGTCCCGAGCCATCCAGGCGCTTCTGTTGCAGGAAATACTACCTCGTCATGGCATCGACGTCGGTGTACAGTTGTCGATCACTCGCCTGGTTCATTATGCTGTAATTGTTATCGGCTTCCTCATTCTCTTGCAGGCCCTTGGACTGGAGCTCAATAAACTGGCCATACTCGGTGGTGCTTTGGGTGTCGGAATCGGCTTTGGCCTGCAGGCCGTTGTCAATAACTTTGTCAGTGGCCTGATGCTGTTATTTGAACGACCGATCAAGGTGGGAGATATGATACAGGTCGGGACTGAAACGGGGGTGGTGAAAAATCTTGGTTGCGGGCCACGGTGGTGCGCACCTTTGATAATGCGGACATTGTCATCCCTAATTCTGACTTGATAACCGGTCAGGTGACCAACTGGACACTCGTCGATCGAAATGTTCGGGTAAAAGTTCCAGTCGGCGTTGCCTATGGGTCAGATATTGCCAAGGTCCTGGACATTCTCCTTACCTGCGCCGACAACAATCCCATGGTGCTGAGCCAGCCCCAACCTCGGGCCCTGTTTTTGGCCTTTGGTGCCAGTTCCCTGGATTTTGAACTTCGTGCCTGGATTATGGAGGCTGATAATCGTCTGCAAGTGTTGAGTGATCTCAATCAGGATATAGAAGCGGAGTTTTCTTTAGCTGGTATCGAAATCCCCTTTCCTCAGAATGATCTCCACCTGCGTTCGGTGGATGAAGGCATAATGGAAAATATACTTTTGACAAAGTGAAAAAGGCGCGTCCTGTTCCTCCAAGCGAACCTATAATAAACCGAAATACAGTAATTTGTGGCCTTTCCGCCGTCGGTGGCGAGGCTTTTTACGACACCGACAAATGTGATTACCCCCGTAATGTATCAGGTTCAAAGAGATTTTTTTCCATATGCCTGATTTCATCTATGCCCGATATGACGATCTTGGGATCCGTTGCCAGTTCTTTTTCCGACAGTTTATCCTCGTAATCAACATTACTGAGAATATGTTTGATACAGTTTAAGCGGGCGGTTTTTTTCACGTCTGAGCGGATGATGGTCCAGGGGGTCATGGTTCGATTGGATTCGTTCAGCATTTGGAATTTTTTGACACTGTATTTATCCCAATATGTTTGCGCCAGGTTATCAACTGGCGAGAGCTTGTACTGTTTCAGGGGATCTGTCTTACGGGAGTCAAACCGCCGGGCCTGCTCATCTTTAGAGACGGAAAAATAAAATTTGAACAACTGGATACCGTCTTTGATAAGCATTTCTTCAAAAAGAGGTACATCTTTGAGAAAACGTTTATGCTGCTCGTCAGTACAGAAATTCATGACCGGTTCCACCATGGCCCGGTTATACCAGGAACGGTCAAACAGAACCAGTTCGCCGGCAGCTGGTAAATGAGGAACATACCGTTGGAAGTACCATTGGGTCACCTCCTTGTCATTGGGGGCAGCCAAAGCAACGACTTTAACGTTTCGTGGGTTGAGAAAGGCGGTAATTCTTTTTATAGTGCCGCCCTTACCGGCAGCATCACGTCCTTCAAAGATAGCGAGAATGCGCAGACCATTGGCCTTCATATGCTTCTGTAACTTCATGAGTTCGATCTGCAGCTTTTTTAGCTCAAGTTCATATTCAAGGTGTGAAGCCTTTACCCAGACGGCGCATCGGCCATTACTCTCTTTCTTGTTCATGTTTTTCAAAGCGGTTCCCTCAAGGAGTCTGGTTTTGACAGGACAGGCCTCCGCCTTTTTTTTACTTGCTTTCTTTGTTTTGTCTCCCATACTCTGAGTCCTCGCAATCGGGTAAAAGGAATCAATCAGGCCGACCCGATACGGCATGAAATAGTTTATACTCATTATGGTATATATCTATTTTCATTTATGATCAATTATTCTTGCCTTAAATTTCCCCTTCACGAATAAAAAACAGCGCTCAAGTGCCACGATGTGTTCTTTGTTTGGTCGGACCAAAATGCTGGAAGTCTTATCTACTCTAGGTTTGTACGTAGCATATGTGATGAGTATATAAAAAAATGTTCTTCCGGTTTGCATTTTTTATATGAAGTGCGCATAATTGAATACATATGGTTGGAAACATCATAACCTCCTTTGATACTCTTGGCGATGATGTTTTCTGTAAGTTATTCGCTATTTCTAGGAGGAAAAGATGTTGAGAAGTGTTGTCATAATAATTACATCAATTTTGGTACTCTGTTTTTCTGCCACAACATGGTCGGCTGAGCTAAATTTCGTTAAAGCCGCTACATTTAAAGGGTGGCTCAAGGAAAAGAAACCGATGATCCTGGCCGATATTCAAAAAGTTCCTGGTTTTAAAACACACCATTTTTATGGTGCGGTTGGAACAAATGCCTATCCCGCCAAAACGGACCAGGAAAAGAACAAGTTGGATGTTATCCTGCAGATGCATGAAAAAACAGGCATGGACGTCGTTATCATTGGTCCACGAGGAGGAGCGAGTTCCAAACGTACCGCCAAGCATCTCATTGAAAAAGGGATACCGGCGGAAAAGGTGTTTATTTTAAAGGGCGGTGTAAATAAATGGCCTGATAGGGAGATGCTGCTGAATGTTGCCGGTGGGTGTGCGTAAGCTATAGGTTCGGTTAGCCCTTACCACCATCAATTTGGGAACATAAGGATACTTCTAAAAAGTCACTTCTCCCTTGTTTTCCCTCTGTCGCTTACCATGGAAAGCGATACCTACCAGTTTGAGGGTATCGCTATCTTTTTGTCTTCACTTGTTCACTTTAGACTACCTTGAATAATTGTATTTTCGCTCGATCTCGGCGTTATGCTCAAAATTTTATGTGATTACCATTGAAACGCAGCCTTTTTGCTAGTCATTCCCGCGAATGCGGGAATCTAGGCGGCCTGGCCAACTACTATGGATTCCCGCCTACGCGGGAATGACTTTCTGGTAGAAAGCATCCTCTGAATTATCAGTGCATTACAGTGTTTGTTTTACAGTTGGCTGAGTTTAAGTGGAAATCACAAAATTTTATCCTGGGAACATCCTGCCTGAGGTAAAATTATTCGCATGCCTAGGAGTCTACGCTTACCTTATCTCGAATGAAAATTCTAATTTTTCAAGGCACCTTTTACAGTGTGATTGGGCTCCGCCCTAACGGTTTGACCTGATTTTAAAGGAGTGGGCCGACCAACAAAGCGGTGTTTTCAAGGAGACGTTCATGGAAGGAGCGTTTATTAAAGTCTTCAATATCCAATGAGGCTGATGTAGTCATGTACCCCTGTTGGATTGCACGGATACCACCCGTAAACTCCTTGTTGTAGATGAACAAGGTCATCTCAAAGTTCAGCCAAAAGCTGCGCATATCGAGATTAACAGAACCAATAAGACAAAAATCACCATCCACGGAAATGGTTTTTGCATGCAGCAATCCACCGGAAAAGGCCATGACCCGGACACCTGCGGCAAGGAGAGCGCCATATCTAGCTCGGCTGGCATAATGAACCAACCTGGAATCATTTTTTTTCGGAACAATAATGGTCACCGCAACTCCGCGTTGGGCCGCTGATTTCAGCGCTGCGAGGATGGCGTTGTCTGGAACGAAGTAGGGTGTGGTCAGGATCAATTCTTTGCGGGCGGCATAAATGGTGGTCAGGAGAAGGTTGTGTATGGCGTCTTCCGTGTAACCCGGCCCGGAGGGGGCCAGTTGTACCGGGATGTCCCCTGCCGCTGGGACCGGTTGCAGTGCCTCATTTTTCTTGAGGTCGTCAAGATGCTGCCCGCTCTCCAGTGACCAGTCATATAAAAAAGAGGCCGTCATGATCTCGACCACCGGACCTTCTATCCGGACCATGATATCGATCCATTCGCCCACACCCTGATCCTGTTTGAAAAATTTCGGATCAACAAGATTTTGACTGCCGGTGTAACCTGTCCGACCGTCTATGATAACCACCTTACGGTGGTTGCGTAGATCTATCCGTACAAAAAGTGCCCTGAAAAAACCGGCCGGTAAACATTCGACTACCTGTACTCCGTCCGCCTGCAGGTCGAGACATTGCCTGCTGTTTAAAAAGTCCTTACTTCCTATGGAGTCCAGCAGGACTTTGCAGCGAACGCCACGTTTGGTGGCGCGTTTCAATGCGGTACAAACCTGGTCGGCATAGCCGCCGTTGCTCCAAATATAGAACTCAAGAAAACAGGTCGACGTTGCCCGGTCGATATCGGCTATCAGCTGTCGGAAGAATTCATCACTTTTTTCAATAACAGTTAACTTGTTATTCGGCATTGTCGGTATCTTGATGGCTGTATCGATCTGGCGATGAATGGGCTCACATTCAGGATTGAGAGTTTGCCACCTTGAAAAGGCGCGCTTTTGTAACCCCTCAGCCCAGCGAATAATCAGGGGTAAATCTGCCGCTGCTCGCTTAGCCCGCCGCTCTCCAAGTCGATTTTCGCCAAAGAGGAGATAGATGATGGCGCCGAAAAAGGGCAACAGCAGGATGACAACCAACCATGCCAGTGAAACAGAGGCTGCTTTTTTGCGCATGATTACTCGTAGGGATAGGCCTAGACGTATAGCCAGGTCGGCAAAAAAGACCGCCGAGGTCAGAATCCAGTATATTTTACCCATTGGGTTATCCCGTAAGCTTGTTGTTGTTTGGGGTCGAGTGAAAAGAAAAATGCGAGAGATTGTTTTTCTTGTTCCCACCTGTTGATACAATGCGGTACATTACTCCTAATATACTATTGATAAAATAAAAAACGGAGAGCACATGAACGTGAAGGGATTTTCCGCCGCTGCAGTTCAAGCCGGAATACGATATAAGGATCGACTCGATCTTGGTCTCATCTACTCAGATCGCCCAGCCATTACTGCCGGTGTGTTCACCACCAATAAAGTGAAGGCTGCGCCGGTCGTACTTGATGTCGAGCGCTTACGGCAAGGAAGAGCCCAGGCTGTCCTGGTCAATAGTGGCAATGCCAATGCATGCAATGGTGAACAGGGAATGGACGTCGCTCGTAAGGTCAGTGCGCTGGCCGCCGATCATTTGGGGATCGACGAGGACCTTGTTCAGGTGGCATCCACCGGCGTTATCGGGGAACAACTTGATACCACTCCTTTTACCGATGCAATGCCCGGACTGGTTAACGCTTTATCAGAAGATGGATTTGATGATATCGCACAGGCAATAATGACCACCGACACCGTTCCCAAGGTTTCCAGAAAGATGGTCGATATCGACGGGGTCCAGGTGTCGATTCTCGGCGTTGCCAAAGGTTCGGGAATGATAATGCCGAACATGGCGACCATGTTGTGCTTTGTGGTAACCGATGCGCAGATAGTTTTTCCCGTACTACGTGAGATAGTATCCAGCGGAGTGGAAAACAGTTTTAATCGGATCACTGTTGACGGCGATACTTCGACCAACGATATGGTTCTGGTCATGGCAAATGGGGCTGCCGGAAACGAGTGGCTGGATGAAGAACGGCCTGAGGCCGTCGAAGCATTCCGACAGGCCGTGCAGGAGGTTCTCCACGATTTGGCCGCAATGATTGTTCGCGATGGGGAAGGAGCGACAAAGACCGTTACTGTTCGTGTGGTCGGGGCCAGGGATAAAAAAGGAGCCGTGGATGCGGCCCGGACAATTGCCAACTCGCCCTTGGTGAAAACCGCTTTTTATGGCGAGGATCCAAATTGGGGAAGGATAATGGCTGCCTTGGGACGTTCCGACTGTTTTTTTCATCCGGATCGGGTTTCCATTGCCTTTGATGAGGTGCTGATGGCCGAAAACGGGATGGGAGCAGGACCCACAGCTGAACAGAGGTGTGCGCAAGTGATGCAAAAAGATGCATTCACTCTCACCGTGCATCTCAATGACGGAGCAGAATCTGCCGAGATCATGACCTGTGACTTTTCCAAAGAATACATTCAAATCAATGCAGACTATCGAAGCTGATTTTCTTCTTTTCTTTCCTGTTGTCTGAGATGTCAACTGACAGTGAGCCTTGAACAGATGACCGGGCGATGAAACGCAATCTTTTTGGCGCAATTTTAGACAGGGTGTCACCGCCCGAGGGATTGCTGTTGCTGGTCCTTGCCGTCATTATTGGTGCAAGCACCGGATGTGCGGCTGTTTTTTTCATTCATCTCATTGATGTTATTCAAAACGGAGCCTACACTTCCATTACATTGTTCTTTCCCTTTATTGGGGTCTGGAGTTATGTGCTTGTCCCGGTGGCCGGGGCTTTGCTGGTCGGCCCTCTCATTGCCTGGTTTGCCCGAGAGGCAAAAGGACACGGAGTGCCCGAGGTCATGCAGGCCCTGGTCATGCGAGGTGGTCGTATCAGGCCCAGGGTTGCACTGGCTAAGATTACTGCCTCGGCTCTTTGTATCGGCACAGGAGGATCCGCCGGTCGTGAAGGACCAATTGTACAGGTCGGAGCAGCCCTTGGTTCGGTTACCGGACAGGTTCTGCACCTTTCCGATGAGCGTATAAAAAATCTTGTTTCCTGTGGTGCCGCTGCCGGAATTGCAGCCACCTTTAACGCTCCCATTGCCGGGGTGGCTTTTGCCATTGAGGTGTTGATGAGTGAACTGCAGGTACGGATGTTCGGCAATGTCGTCATTTCCGCCGTTTCCGCATCCATTATCAGTCAGATGTTTCTTGGTGACCGGCCTGCCTTTTCCGTACCTTCCTTTACCTTGGAATCGCCGTTATCCTTGTTGTTCTTTCTTTTACTTGGCCTGGTCAGTGCTCTTGCGGGAATAATGTTTATTCGCATGCTGGGCTGGTTCGAAGAAAAGTTTGATAACTGGCGCTTTCCCCTGGCACTGAAACCCGCTGCCGGGGCCGTACTGCTTGGTCTGCTTGGAGTGCTGTATCTGCGACTTTCCGGTGTCGATTTTACCACCATTATCGGGAATCAGTCTGAAAAAAACCTGTTAGAACACATTCCCCATCTCTACGGATCGGGTTTTGCCTTTATTGAAGAAGCCCTGCACGGCCAGGTTAACATGTCTCTCCTGGTGCTTTTGGTATTTCTCAAGCCGCTGGCCACTTCGTTTACTCTTGGCTCCGGCAATTCCGGCGGTGTTTTTGCGCCCTCCTTATTCACCGGTGCAATGCTTGGCGGCGCAATGGGCGTAGTCTTTAACTGGCTGCATCCTGGGCTTGCCGGGCCGACCGGAGCCTATGCCCTTGTCGGTATGGCGGCAGTGTTTGCTGCAACTGCCAGGGCACCTCTTACAGCAATGCTCATAGTCTTTGAGATGAGCAATGATTACTCTATGATCCTTCCCTTGATGGTGGCCGCTGTTACAGCCAGCTACCTTGCGCAGACCCTATATCCCGAATCCATATACACCTGGAAACTCACTCGCCGTGGTATTCGCTTTTCCCAGGGACGTGATATGGATATCATGCAGAGCGTGCATGTTGGCGAGGTAATGAATACCAGTCCTCTCACTATTTTTGAGGATGAGTCGCTTGCTGAGTTGTATCGGAAGTTTCAGAAAACGAATTTTCTTGGTTTTCCGGTGGTGGACAAAGAGGGACTGCTCACCGGTATAGTTACCCTGCAGGACATGGAAAAAATTCTATCCCATGAGACCCTGAAATTGCGCAGCTTACGTGTCCAGGATGTCGCTGTTGCCGACCCGATTACAGTCTATGCCGATGAACCTATTTGGACCGCCATTCAAAAAATGGCACCACGGGATTTGGCTCGTTTGCCGGTTGTCAGTCGAGAAGGGAAAGGGCAGTTACGTGGCTTAATTAGTCGTAGCGATATTCTTCGAGCCTATGATGTAGGTATTGTCCGTAAACAGCGAGAACAGCTTCTTGATGATACGTCCTCTCTTCGAGAGGATAAGGTAAATGATTTTCTTGAATTTATGATCACCGCAGGCGATCAGGGCGTGCATCGACAACTCAAGACGCTCGCTTTACCCCGCTCAGTAAACGTTGTTTCCGTTAAAAGGAAAGAAATCTTGCTCATTCCCAAGGGGGATACGTCATTTGAACCCGGTGATATTATAACTCTTTTTGGTCATCGTAAGGCATTGGTCGATGCGCAGCGGGAGTTTACCGGGGATGGGAATGGGTAATGGTTGTGCAACCGAAAATGCAGAGAGGCATTTCATGTCGTAAATGCAGGTATTTTTATGTAACCTATGAGGTAAGACAACCCAACGGTTGCAGAGCCTATGGATTTAAAAGTAGGCAAATGCCGGCATATGTTGTCCTGCTTAGCTCGGGAGAACCCTGTAACCTGTTTGCCGTTCGCGAGACAAAAAAATAGTAATCAGGAAAAAATCTTTTTGTAAGTCGGTAAGTTCGTGATAGTATAACTCTTAGATTCAGAAATATATTTCAAGAGAAAGAAGACTGTATATATGGGACAGAACGAACAAAACACTTCAGGCCAGATCGGTGGAGTATCCCTGGCCTCTTTTTTACAGATTCTTGAACAGGAAAGGAAAAGCTGCATTCTCAGTGTCCATTTCGATGGGCAAACGGGAAATTTTTATTTTGACGACGGTGAGTTGATAGATGCTGAATACGGTGAAGAGGTTGGGCTGGAGGCGGTGTATGCTCTTCTCCACTGGAAGAATCCCTCTTTTCGTGTCAATGAGCCTGAGGACAGGATTCGGCGTTTTACCCAACCACTGGCTCATATTCTTCTGAATGCCGCAACCCGTCAAGATGAGGAGAATGACGCTGGTGAAGAGAATACAACTTCTCGTACAGAGGCACCTGTTGATCATGCTATATTGCAAGCACCGGGAGTAAAAAATAACCCGGCATTGCAACGACTCATTGCAACGATTGTCTCAATAGCCGAAGTAAAACATTATTATCTGCTCAGTCGTCAGGGCAAGGTCATCGTACAGTCATCAAAAAACACGAAGATTCCGGATTTTATTACGTATTGCGTAGTGAGCGGAATTCAGATGCGCAAAGCTCTTGAGGTCAAAGGACCCCATCGAATTCAAATTTTATTAGAGAACGGCGAAATGCTCTTGATTCAACCTGGTGCCGGTATGATTATTGGGTTGCAGTTAGCAACCAGTGCATCTGTTCCAGAGGTTACTGCAAAATTACGCCCTGCTTTGAGTGGTCAGTCGGCGAGTTGAAGCATTTTGGGCAACATGTTTGTATATCCAATAGTATTTTCAGATAGGTGAGATCGATCGTGCGCACTAAGACTGTCCACGGAATTATTCGGTATGTATAAATTATTACAAGAAATATCCGTTATACCCGGGGTGATCGGTTCCTGTATCTTTGAAAAAAATGAAGGGCCGATATGCAAGGACCTGCACCCGATACTTTCAGAGGATCTCCTGCGCACCATCGGTGTCCACCTCGTCCGTCTTATTCAAATGAGTAAAATGGCGGAATTGTCAATCCAATCGAGTCATTTTCGTTATGACAAGTATACGGTAGTCGGAATGCCACTGGAAACCGGTGCTGTCCTGTTGACTATTTGTGATTCCCATGCAAACTGTTCACTTGTTGCAACCACCGCGGCGATGCTCGTCGTTGATATGCGTGAAGAACTTGATCGTGGAGCGACAAGAGCCGACGATAAAAGCAGCGAAGAAGCCCCCGAAAGCGACGATGCCGAGATTGAAGTGGTCGAGGTTGATAATGCTGACATCGAAGTGGTAGAGGATGACGATTTAAACAGTGATGATCAGGCGTTAGCCGTTGATGAGGACGACGCCGACATGCAATCGCTCTATGATGAGATTGAGCAGACCCTCGCAGGGGCGATAGGGCCTGTAGCAGGCCTGGTGATGCAGGATTATCTGGATAAATGGAAAGAGAAGGGGCCTGCTGTTCCAGGCCGTCTTGATGAACTGGCGAAGATGCTGGAAGAGGAAATTGGAGATGATGAGCTGGCAAAAGATTTTGCTAACAAAATTAAATCATCAAGTTTCTGGCTGGCTAACGCAATCGCAAAAAAATGAAAGATTCAAATCTAATATTGTCTATAGTAACTCTTATCTAATCTGGCACTTCAGATTATCAGTTGAGATCAAATCTGACAAATAACAGGAAGAAACTTCAGTTTTCGCTTTCCTGTCAGTTCTTGTGCTTGTCACCGGCTCCTTCTTAAAAATACCCCTTTTCACAAAACAGGTAATTTGACGAACTCGCAAAAAGTCGAAAACGCAAATTGCACAGTAGGGAAAAATAAGGAGTTATAACCTGTCCCCCGTCGGTGGCGTGGCTTTTTACGACACCAATGATTTTTCCTATATGAAAAAGTTTGCTGCTGTGATTCAATGAAGGTAAACATCCGAGATTGTCAATGGGATAGCTGATTACCATCAAAGCTCAGCTGTTCCCACTTGGCGAGGGGACTGATTTTATTTTTCTACACCGGGGACAGAATAATTTTCACCACAAAAATCTGTTTAACTCGTTGTTTCATATTAATATAAATAGAAAATAGTTAATCTGTCTCCCGGATTGGTGAA
>CALZIH010000073.1 GCA_945787305.1 uncultured Desulfobulbaceae bacterium
ATACGTAAGACCAGTTGAGACCAGCTATTTAAACGTGTTAGAACCCGCCCTGATTTCTACGAATCAGGCAACTCAATCGCCCATGGCCGGGGAACTATTTTTCCAAAAAGGCTGAAATCCCCTGGCCGGTTCAAAATGCCCCCCGACGCCGACCGGTCCGTAGCTGAGAATAACGGGAAGATCAGGGCCGATTTGCGTACGCCTCCCCCCTCTTCCCTGCAATACGGCCCCACCCTGTTTTGGATCTGCAGGTATAAAAAGCTGCCCGCTATCGGGGTAGCGCAGGCCAAGACCGTTAAACGTTAAATCAACTGGATCAAGCCGCTCTCCTGCCTGTTCGTATTCCAACAGCGCAGACGCTATATCGCTCCAGATGGGAAGCCCACCGCCAGAACCGCTAATGCGGGTCGAACCGCTGACCATGGGCTTATTGTTATCATAACCAACATAAGTGCCTACAGCATAGCCGTTATCCAGTACCATGACCGATTCATCTTGTTCGGAAGGAATCGGAACGTATCCCAAAAATGCAGCATTTCGAAACCGGTTGGCCGTCCCGGTCTTGCCCATCAACGGGACAGGTAAATTAAGCGAGTCAAGCTCCTCCTGTCGCTCAGGTTCGCGACTCGATAACCGCACGGTATCCCTGGCATAACGACCGGTACCATAACTGATTACATTTTGAAGAATATGGGTAACCGCAGCAGTGGTTTTCTCATCAATAACCCGGACGGGGGCCGGACTGCGTTCATAAATAACCCGTCCTTCCTGGGTTTCTATCCGGTCAATGACAGCCAACCCATCCCGTTGTCCCTCCCAGTCTTGACCAACGGGCTTTTTTACCGATGTTGGCAGTTCAAAATCATAGCGATACCCGGAAACAAGGGCTTCGTACATCCTCACGGACTCGGCCAGTGAAATGACGTTGGAACCCAAGGGAAAAGAAAGAACCGGCTCAAGCCTGCTTTCTATGCCACAGGCTTTTCCAAGCTGAATCAGGTACTGCAGCCCAACCATGACTCTAAAATCACGAATGGCTGACAACACCTCCATTGAATAGGGATCTGCAGCTAAGAGTTTTATCCGTTCACGCTCGATTTGTTCCTGCACCTGGTCAATGGCACAGGCACAGACAATACCCTCAATCTGAAACGCATCCCAGAACCGTTTCCGTTGCAGAGGCTCCAGATCCCGTAATCGATCCAAGACCGCGGTATCGGAAACCGGCTGCCACTTCTCCGGCAAGGTCTTTTTCGTTGTGAAAATCAGCTCCCCCTGTTCGTCCTGAACAAGCAGACCCTCGGGCCGGATCAAAGGCGGACTGTCGAAGATAGACAGAAACGAATCTTCTTCTTCAAGTAACTGATCGAAATATTTCTGCTGACTGCGTAAAAGCGGTAGCAGCGGCTGCATGCTGAGAAAAGACTGTTTGAGAAGCTTAATCCGCAGCCGCAACTCCTGCCTTTCTTTTTCCTTCAATTTCGGGCCAGCAAGCTGATTCCTGATTGCTTCAGCATACTGATCGAAATGCAGACCATAGGGGAGTTGCTGTAGCTGCTGATACTCACGACCAAGATTTTCAAATAAAAAATCTGCCTCCAGCCTTTTTACCGCCTGATCGTAGGCGGCCTGTTCCAGAGCAGCCCGATCAACTTTTATGCCAAAACGATCTCGAATGCGTGCCCTGTACTGCCGATACGACTCCTTGCCCTTACCATCGCTACGGGGCGCCATATCCAGTTGAGCAGCCACCTCCCGCAATCGAGGAGGTGTCAGATAATCGGTGAGGTGGTACAAAAGCCAGACCGCCGCAACGTTTTCCGAACTCACTCCGGCCCAACTCAGGGACACCTTGTCAAAGGGGCTGTGATGATCAGGACGTGGAAAATAGGGCCTGTCCATAAAAACAAAGACATCGCGTCGATTACTCAACAGGTCAACCGCATTCCAGCCCAACTGCAGGGCAGCTGTGAAGAGAAATGGTTTCAGGGTTGAGCCCATGAGGCGTTTTGCATCAATGGCCCGGTTGAAAAAACGATTTTCCATACCTCCAGCCATGGCAAGGATCGCCCCCTTGCGCATAACCAACGCAGCTCCTTCCACCTCGGGATACCGCTCAAGATCGAGCTGGACGGCTCCTGCCAGGTCAACGTTACGGACACTGACATACACCATATCTCCGACTTTCAGCTCGTTAAGTAACAGGGGCATATCTTTTTTTTCATTCATCGTCGCCCAGCGATTTTTCTTATGCTTGACAAGGGCCGACAGTACCCGCACGAGGCCTTGCCGATCGATAACGCCCGGTTCCAGCGCATCACCAAGCGAGACCTTGATGGAAACTTCCTTGCTGTTCCTGTTGTCTATGGATAACAGTGTGCCGAACACAAAATCTCGGGGACGCAATTCTTTTTTCGTTACCACTTCCATGTCGGCATAGATATGTTGCAGCTCCTCCCGATCAAAACCGTGCAGGCGAACATCAAGTCGACTGAGATGCTTGCGCAATCCATACAATGTTTTTTCCTGCAACTCACGATCAATGGTGGTTATGATTTTCACCCCGGAAGTGGAAACATTGGAGATACCATGCTCTTCCAGAACTTCGCTGATAACGTCCGACGCCAGTCCTTCCTTGACCATATCCATAACGGAATTCAATGCAAAAGCCATCTTCCCCTTGTTAAAGACGATATCGCGACCTATTGCATCTTCATACTGCTGCCGGGTTATCATTCCTTCTTTAAGCATGTTGCCCAGGACATAGCCTGTACGCTGATCGGCCCTTTTCCGTGCCAGATCTACCTGCTTCTGATTTTTCTTGGTGAAGGGGTTGTAGTAATTCGGTCGTTTGACGCTGCCGGCTATAAAAGCACATTCCAAGAGACTGAGCTCAGCGGGGCCCTTATCAAAATAATACCTGGCTGCGACTCCAAGTCCATGGCCGTTGCCACTTACAAAAAACTGATTGCTGTAGAATTCCAATATTTTTTCTTTGGAATAATGGTATTCAAGACGCAGGGCATAGAGCAATTCCTTAAGCTTGGCCTCATAACTGCGTGATTCACGCTTAAAGAGATTCTTTGCGGTCTGTTGGCTCAGGGTACTGCCGCCCTGGACTATCCTGCCGGCCTTGAAGTTGGCAATCATGGCACGAGTGATACCAGCGACATCAATACCGAAATGGGTAAAAAAACGATTATCCTCTGCAGCAACCAACGCCTGAATAAACCGTTTCGGTATTTGATCGTACATCAGGTACTGCCGGTGATAATCCTGAAAAAGAACCCCGACCTTCTCCTGACCATCATTATATAAAACCGGGCTTTCCCGGCCGAGGATCGACTCAATATTGGCCTGCTCAATTTCCGGCCCCGGCTCAACGACAACAAGGTAGTACAGCCCGCTGCCGACCACGGCAACCGCCAGCAGGACCAACGTGAAGAAAAGAAGAAAAATATATTTAAAAAAACGTAACATACCAATGTGTTGTGGAATTATACTTAATGCTCGATCAACAGGAAAGATGTACCTGGCGATACCTTGTAACAATCACTAAGTATAAGGTTAAGTAGAGGGAGTTCTCAAGGTAAAAGAAACAAGAGAAAAAAATATATGCACCGCGAGGGGGCGAAAAAATCCCGCTGAAACCTTATGCACCCTGCCATTTCGCTCCATCTTTTCCGGTGCTGCCAACCACTTCCCTTGCCCCCTTTGGTTGCCTGGGACATAAAATCACAATGAAAGTACCCAGAAAAATACAGAGGGTAAACGCTACTGGAAAATGATTGTAACATGAAGCCGTCGGCTACCCGAAGCGTATACGAAAACCGTAACGGAGCCCGGTTCCGTGACCAGTTTGATCGTAATCTTCTTATACGCTGGTACAGAAGGGAAAGCAGACAGTTTAGGGGTTCAATTTCTTCCTAATCGACTCCAACTGAAAAATACGTTTTTCCTTGTCATTTAGCACACTTTAATGGTAGAGAGTTGACAACTGATTCATTTTTTTCTCCGCATCGCTTGCAATGTATCTGAAAAAATAATATCATTTCAAGTAATTATAAACACACCATGAAGATTGCTTTTCCTGGTAAGACAACAACCCCCATACTGAACCTTATATTTAGCAAATGAAACACTCCTTCTCGCTCCTGTTCCTCCTGATCCTTCTTCTGGGCGCTGTTACAGGTTGCTCAACGCTGGAAACATCAAGCACCTCTTTTTCCCTCCAACAGATTGCAGACTTCCTCGACACCAACGATGAAGAGTATGTCATTGCCGAACCGGAAGTGGTGCTGGAAGAGGAATTGACGGAACTGGAAAAAACAGGAGAATGGGAAGTGGTTCTGCCTGAGGTTCAAGTCGAGGCTGAACCGGAGGTCGTGTATGATTTTCCGATTACCGTCAACAAACAGGTGGAGTTTTACCTGGACATCTTTCAAAATAAACAGCGTTCCTATTTCAAAAAATGGCTGTCCCGTTCGGGTAAATATGTACCGTACATCCAGCAACATCTTAAGGAAGCAGGCCTACCTCTCGATCTCGCCTACCTGGCCATGATCGAATCGGGCTTCAACCCTTCGGCCTACTCCCGGGCCCATGCCGTTGGCCTTTGGCAGTTTATTAAGGGTACAGGCCGCAATTACGGCCTGCGTATCGACTCATGGGTCGATGAACGACGGGAACCGGAAAAAGCCACCATTGCTGCCGCTGCATATCTCAGCGCGCTCTATAATGAATTTGATGATTGGTACCTGGCTGTTGCCGCCTACAACGCTGGTGAAGGGAAAATGCGCCGTGCCATCAAACGGTATAAAAGCCGCGATTTCTGGCAGCTGGCAAGGCATAAATACCTGCGGCTTGAAACCAAGCGCTATGTACCAAAATTGATTGCAGCGATTATGATAGCCAAAGAACCGGCAAAGTACGGCTTTACCGATATCGATTACCAAGCACCAACGCCCTATGATCTGGTCACGGTGCCACCCAGAACCGACCTTGCTGCAGTTGCAGCAGCAGCGGACACCGATATAAAAACCATCCGTCGGCTCAATAACGAGTTGCGTAAAAACCAGACCCCGCCCAACCTTCGTACCTATGAAATGAAGGTGCCGCAGGGGAGCCACGAACAGGTGGCGACCAATCTGAAGCGCTTGCATCCGGTTATCACCACCGGTTATAAGAATCACACTGTAAGCCGGGGAGATACACTGGGCAAAATCTGTAAAACGTACAATCTCAATAAAAAAACCCTGCTCAAGGCCAACAACCTGCACAGCGCTCAACTTAAACAGGGCCAGCGGCTGCGGATTCCGTACAGGACAACCCGCTATGTCCTGCTTAAGGACGGTGAAACCCTTTCCAACCGGTATGCTCAGGCTGGAAAAAACAACCCCCTCATCCTCCACCAGCTGAAACGGGGTGAAACCCTGTCCAAGATCTCCAAGCAATATAATGTGCCGGTGGAGATCATTATGCAATGGAATGACATCACCAATGTCCGGAAAATAAGGGCCGGCCAGCATATTGCCCTTTATGTTGAGGGGGATCAAAAAAGCACTACCCAAACAATCGCTGCAGCAAAAAGGACAAAGGGTAAAAGAACAGCAATTCCCACCCTTGCCGGCAACAATAAAAGAAAACCCTCCGGACAACCGGTTGCAGAACAGATTACCTGGTACAAAGTTCGCAATGGCGACTCTCTTTGGACCATAGCCCGTAAGTTCCAGGTTTCAGCACGCGATATACGCAAATGGAACAAGCTGCCGTCCAACATGATCCACCCAGGCAAACGGCTGGTCGTCAAAAAAGGATGACAGATCGTTAACAGCGACCGGAGCACCTATGTTCCACCCCCTGCTTGCCCTTTCAGGCTGCTGGCTCTTGCTGTTGTTGCTCCTGCCGGACTCTCCTGTCCGGGCCGAATCAATCTGCAGCGCCGTTGCCTCGACCACCACCATCAAACTTGTCGGGTTTACCCGGCCAAAAACAATTGTCGATATCACTCCTGAAGTTTCAGGTCGCTGCGAGGAGTTGTACGCCGACATTGGCGAGCCGATACCTGCCGATACCGTTTTTGCCCGCCTTGACAACACGTTTGTTTCCCTTGAACTGCAAAAAAATACAATAGCCCGCACCCAAAACGACAAAACCCTCGCCTTTGACAAAAAGCAGGTCGAGCGGTATCGGCAACTGGTCACCACCAAGGCCTCAGCCAAAACCAGACTCGACGAGCTTGAACTGAAATATGAGCAAACCCAGCTCCGGGCACAACAACTGGAAACAGAGGAAAAACGGCTAAGGGAAACCCTTATCCGGCACACCATCCACGCCCCAGCCGGCTGGTTGATTATCGGGCGGCAGGTTGAGGCTGGGGAATGGGTTACTGCCGGGCAACCGGTAGCTCGGGTAGGCGACTATCAACACTTGATCATTCCGATTGCCGTCCGCCCGGTTGAACTGCAGTTCCTGCAGAAGAACGTACACTTCCCCCTCCATATCATTGATGAGGACATCCAGGGTATGGGCAGGATCAAACGGATTGCCCCTAACTTTGACCCTACCACCAGAAAAATACATCTCGACCTTGAACTGGCGCAAGATACCCTTGAACGACTGACTAACAAACGGGGTGGCCTACGGGTTGAGATTCCGATCCTGATAGATGATCCCATGCAGGCCTTTCTCCTGCCCGCAGGTGCAATAGAAGAACGCTATGAAGAAACCTGGCTGACCAGGGAAAGCGGTGAACCATTACGGGTCATTATCCTTGGCCCTGAACTCTCGTCGTCCCAGTCAACCGCAAACGGACGCCTGCGGGTGGTTTCCAGCGAAATCAAAGACGGTGATCGCTTTCAATGCCGAAGACTTGATCGAGTCAAAGAAAAGGCAGTTCAATGATTCTTTTCCACTTCATCGTCACCACCATTTCCCCTCCTTTACCCGACATCCCGTTAACCGATTAAGCTCATGCGCCCATTTATCCGCTTTACCTTGCAACAACGGGTGCTTCTCAACCTTCTCTTTGTACTCATCATGGTTATCGGAGCGTGGGCCATGCTTCGCTCCCCTGTTGAACGCTATCCAAACATCCATTTCGGTAAAATCCTGATTGAGACCTACTATCCCGGAGCCTCTCCCCAGGATGTAGAGGCCCTTGTAACCCGGGAAATCGAAGACGCTCTGGAGGACCTGGACAATGTTGAATACATCCTCTCCAATTCCTACCGGGAACGCTCTTCCATTCTGGTCAAGTTTGTCGACGACACGGATTACCAGGCCGGTTACGACGAACTTCGCTTCCGGGTCCAGGGCATGCTCCAGGACCTGCCACCGACCATTGACCCGCCGAATTTTAACGAACTTGATGTTAATTTCTGGTTTCCGGCCATTTCGGTCAACGTCCTCGGTGACAGGTCAAATCGCAGCTTGACCCTCATCGCCGAAGATTTAAAAACCAGACTCAGTCAGATCCAGGGGTTAAAAGAGATCAAACTGGTCGGCGAATATGTACGGGAGTTCCATGTTCTTCTTGAGCCGATCAGGATGCGGGAGCTGGGCATCACTTTTGCTCAGGCCGCCAAGGCCCTCGGCCTGGAAAACGCCATTGTCCCTGCCGGGGATTTCACAACCGATGGCGGCGAATTCATGCTGCGCGTCGATGAGCGCTTTCGCAGCCGCCAACAGGTGATGGACACTATTATCCGCAGAGACGGCGATGGCTCATTTGTCCGAATCAGTGACATTGCCATTGATGCCTTTCTCGATCACCGCGACCCCTTTGTCATGTCTTCGGTCAACGGCCAGGATTGCGTCAGTCTGCAGTTGATCAAAACCCGGCAGGGTAATGCCATTCGGATTGCCGCCCAGGCAAGAGCCGTTATAGCCGAAAACCAGGAGCGTTACCGGAACGAAGGGATCCAGTTGGTCATAACCCAGGATTCAACGGTCAAGATCAAAGATTCGATGCGTGTGCTGGGCTTCAACATGCTGCTGGGTATACTTCTCGTCAGTCTGCTCATCTACGCGGTTATGGGGTTTCGTAATGCTGCCATCACAACCGTCGGCATACCGTTTGCCTTTCTGGTGACCATGGGCATCATGTACCTGACCGGCAACTCCATCAATGAACTCTCCCTCTTTTCCTTCGTCCTGGTCTCGGGAATCATTGTTGACGACGCCATTATGGTGGTTGAAAACATCTACCGCCACATCCAGACCGGAAAAAGCATCCAGGATGCCGTTGTCGACGGCACTGCTGAAATTTTTCTACCGGTGCTTTCCGCCACCCTGACAACCATTGCCGCCTTTTTACCCATGCTGATCATGACGGGTTCCATCGGCGAGTTCTTTGCTCTGATCCCCAAAGCCGTCAGTTATGCCTTGGCCGCATCGGTAATCGAATGTTTGTTTATCCTCCCGATCCATTATCTTGATTTCGGTCCGAGAAAAAATCAGGCTATCAAGCGGGGCCGCAGGTACAGGATACGGTGCGACACTCTTGAGTTTGACGTGGAGGACACCCTGTTCATGGCTGCCAGTCGTCGGTTTTTCAATCGGCTATTACAGCTCGTACTCCGCTATCGCCTGATAAGTATCACCATCCCGTTATGCTTTTTCTGTCTGGCCCTGTTTATTGCTCTGGTCTCGCTCTCAGGAAAAATGCAATTGATCCGGGTTACCTTTTTTCCCGACGATTATTCCATCTATTACGTGGAAGTCAGCGGCCCGGCCGGCACGCCCATCGAAACCACCCACGACCTGGTGAAAGAGATTGCAGCCGAAGTCATGGATGACGGACCAGGTATGGCGACCTCAGCCCAAGGTATTGCCGGCTTCTATCTCAATGAAGATTATATGGCGGTCTGGGGCAATCATCTCGGCCATGTGGTTGTTACCTTGCCTGCCCTTAAAGCACGGGAATTTGAGGATGCGCCGGAAAATGATATTCTCCACCACCTGGATATCATGCGCGATAAACTGGACCATTTCTCCGAAAGTGGTTTCAGCCTGCGCATCCGCCCTGAAAAAGACGGGCCGCCGGCAGGAAAGGACGTCAACATCCGGGTCCTTGGCAAGCAATTGGATTTAGTCCAGCAATTGAGCACCAGACTGATCGAGTTTCTCAGAAATGATGGGGATATCGGCCCGGCCTTGATTGATCTTGACGATGACCAGGGACAACCTGGCCGTGTCCTTCGTTTCCAGATCGACAAAGAACGGGCGGCAGAATATGGCTTATCAACCAATCAGGTCGCCCTTCTCATCGCTTCACTCCTCAATGGCCAAGTTGCAGGGCAATACCGCCTGCTTGATGAAGAAATAGACCTTAAACTGAAAATCAACGCCACCGCCGAAAAGGGGTTGCAACAGCTCATGCAAACCCCGGTCATCGAACATCCCGAAGGTCCGGTCGTACTGGCTGATCTCTGCCGTCCGGTGTTTACTGTTGAGCCTGGGTTCCTCAACCGGTTTCAAGGGCTACGCGCCATTACCCTGACTGCCAACATTCGGGAAGGCAGCCCCATATCTTCGCAACTGGTCGTTGACCAGGTACGGGGGTATTTTTCACAGCTACAGAACCAATATCCAGGAGTAGCCCTTAACTTTGCCGGTGAGTATGAATCAACCCAGCGCTCCTACACCTCATTGACCTATGCCTTCCTGGTGGCGCTGCTGCTCATCTACTTAATTCTGGCCACCCAGTTCAGCTCCTATCTGCAGCCCTTGATTATCATTTCAGCGGTGATCTTTGCTCTGATTGGTGTCATTTTCGGCACTTTTCTCTCACGTAGCCTCTTTACTATTAACTCGTTCATGGCTATTGTCGGGGTAACCGGGGTGGTTGTTAACGACTCACTGGTCCTGATCGAGTTCATCAACAAATCGTTTCAGCAGGGGCTTTCACGGCGGGAAGCTATTGTCAGGGGAACCAACATACGACTGCGGCCAATAATCCTGACAACCATGACCACGACACTTGGCCTGCTGCCCATGGCGATTGGAATTCCCGAATATTCGCTGGTCTGGGGAACCATGGCCATGACCTTTGTCACCGGACTCTGCACAGCAACCTTTTTAACCATCGTTATTATTCCGGTGGAATGGGATCTGCTCATGGCAGCAAAAGAGCGCAAAGAAAAAACCAGTGCCGGCCCCGCCACCCGGCCCACAATAATTGAAATACAACAGAGAACCACATGACAGATACACCTTTTCCGGCTCACCAATATTCGGCACAGCACACATTTCCCAACAGTCCGCCGACCTGGTCGAGCAGGTCATTACCAACGAACAACCGGAAACCGTTTGCATCGAGCTGGATGAAAAACGTTTTGCCGCCCTTTCCAAACAGCAACGATGGGAAAATCTTGACCTCAAGCAGGTCATCCGCAACAAACAACTGTCCACCCTCTTGGTGAACCTGATTCTCTCTTCCTATCAGAAAAAGCTCGGTGGCCAACTAGGGGTCATGCCTGGGACCGAGCTTTTGCGGGCTGCCCAAGTCGCAGAACAAAATAACTGCATGGTCGAACTCTGTGACCGTGAAATACGAGTCACTCTTCGCCGGGCCTGGCACGCCACTTCACTTTTCAAAAAGGGGTACCTGCTGGCAACACTTTTCGCCTCCCTGTTTGACAAAACCGAACTGGATGAGGAAAAGCTTGCCGAATTGCGCAACAAGGATGTGCTGTCCGAACTGATGGATGAAATGGGAAAAGCGCTTCCGGCAACCAAAGAAGTACTCATTGATGAACGTGACATCTATATGGCCGAAAAAATTAAAACGGCGGCAGGCAAACGTATCGTTGCCGTCGTCGGTGCAGGCCACATGGAAGGGATCAAACGGGTTTTAGGCAAGGACAACCGAGACAAGATGGAAGAAATCAACACCATCCCTCCAGTTTCTGGAGCCTGGAAGGTCATTGGCTGGTCGATACCCATTGCCATCCTGCTGTCCATAGCCGTGATCGGGTTTCGTCAGGGTGCAAACGAGGCAGGGGCAAATGCCTTATTCTGGATACTGGCCAATGGTATCCCTTCAGCTATTGGTGCCATGGTTGCGTGGGCGCACCCGGCAACCATATTCTCCGCCTTTGCTGCCGCGCCAATCACCAGCCTGACTCCGGTTATCGGGGCCGGATATGTCTGTGCCTTTGTCCAGGTCATGGCCAAACCTCCCATGGTTAAGGAATTTGAAAGCGTCGGCACCGATATAGGGCGATTACGCGGTTGGTGG
>CALZIH010000074.1 GCA_945787305.1 uncultured Desulfobulbaceae bacterium
ATTGTCCTCCATCGGAAAAGGAATCAGGGGTCACATTCAGAATGCCCATAATCTGCGGCAGTATTTTTCCCACCCTCTTGTTCCTCCCAAGTGAAAATAAATGGCACAGGATATTTTCCTGTGCCTTCAATCACACTACTAAGCGATTATTATAGGAGCAGAATTTACGCCTCTGTCTGCTCAGGCTCCTGATCCTTTTTCTTTTCCTCTTCGTCCGTTGTTGTATCGTCGGGACGAAGTTCGGTAATAATCCGGTCCATATCTTCAAGCATAATGGTTTCCTTCTCCAGCAGCTCTTCAGCTATGGTCTTGAGGATATCCATATTATCACTGAGCAACTGGGTAACCCGATCATTTGCTTCATAGATGATCGTCTTGACCGCATCATCGATCTTTCGGGCGGTATCTTCGCTATAATCGCGGTGTTGCGCAATTTCACGACCAAGGAAAATCTGCTCTTCTTTTTTACCATAGGAAAGCGGCCCCATCTCATCACTCATACCCCATTCACAGACCATTTTGCGGGCAAGATTACTTGCCCGTTCAATATCGTTGCCGGCACCAGTGGTAATCTCATCAAAAACCAGTTTCTCGGCAATTCTACCGCCAAAAAGAATGGAGATGGTATTCAACAGGTACTTCTTTGCATGGGTATGTTTTTCATCAATGGGCAACTGCATGGTCAACCCGAGAGCTCGGCCACGGGGAATGATGGTTACCTTATGAATAGGGTCGGTTCCCGGAATCAGCCGGGCAACCAGGGCATGGCCGGCCTCATGATAGGCAGTGATTTCTTTTTCCGCATCATTGATGATCATGGATTTACGCTCAGCGCCCATCATGATTTTGTCTTTTGCTCGCTCCAACTGATCCGAATCGATCTTGTCTTTGCCTTCGCGGGCAGCCATTAATGCAGCCTCGTTGACCAGATTCTCCAGATCGGCCCCGGAAAACCCCGGGGTACCCCGAGCAATGACCGCCATGTCCACATCATCGGCCAGCTTGGTTTTCTTACCGTAAATCTCAAGAATCAATTGACGTCCCTTGATATCGGGAACCGGAACTACAACCTGACGATCAAAACGGCCGGGCCGCAACAGGGCCGGATCAAGAACATCGGGACGGTTGGTGGCGGCGATAATAATGACGCCGTCGTTTGCCTCAAAACCGTCCATTTCAACCAGCAACTGGTTCAAGGTCTGTTCACGTTCGTCATGGCCACCACCAAGTCCGGCGCCACGATGACGACCGACCGCATCAATTTCATCGATAAAGATAATGCAGGGGGCATTCTTTTTCCCCTGGTTAAACAGGTCGCGGACCCGGGAGGCACCGACGCCGACAAACATCTCGACAAAGTCGGAACCGCTGATCGTAAAAAAGGGCACCTCGGCCTCACCGGCAATGGCTTTGGCCAGCAGGGTCTTTCCGGTACCGGGAGAGCCGGCCAGGAGAACGCCCTTGGGAATGCGACCACCGAGTTTGGTAAACTTCTGCGGATCTCGGAGAAAATCAATAATCTCTTCAAGTTCCTCTTTGGCTTCGTCAATTCCAGCCACATCTTTAAAGGTAACTTTCACCTCACCTTCACCCTGCAATTTGGCCCGGGTCTTACCAAAGGAAAGCGCTCCGCCTTTACCGCCACCCATCTGCATCTGGCGCATGAAGAAGATCCAGACCCCGATCAGCAGCAACATGGGAAACCAGGAGATAAAAATGGAAAGATACCAAGGTGTTTCCTCAGGAGCCTTGACAGAAATATCCACCCCCGATTGCCTCAGCATGGGGATAAGCTCGGTATCATCGGGAGCAACGGTTACAAATGGACGCCCGTCCGCACCAGCCCCTGATATTTTTTCCCCCTGAATTCTGACCCTGTTGATGGCACCATTTTCCACACTGGACCAAAACTCACTGTAGGTCATGGAGTTGCTCTGACCCTGCGGCTTGTTAAACATATTAAAGAGAAGGATCATGGTTAGACCAATCACCAGCCACATACTCAAATTTTTATAAAAGGTATTCAAAAAAAACTCCGAAAGTTGGTTCTTTCAAAGGGTATTCAATGATTCCCCTTGAACACGTCGATTTTTCGCTCGGCCTTATACGGGCCGATTACGCCGATCAGCAAAAACTCTCTTATCAAATCACATTCGCCGCGAACGGCAAAAGCAAAAAACACACTAATTAGAACAATAAAGCACCTGACTTCGATTACAAGACAATTTGCAGCAACTGTTTTTTCAGCAGGCCCCTTGGTAGATCAAACCGCCAAGACAGCCACATCCACTTGATATGTTTAAAACAAATTCAACAACGACACAACAGGCAGACCAAGAAAAAGATCATTAACATGGCCTGAAGTATAGTTATTGTAAGACTCTTTCTCCGTCAGTCAATAGCCTTTGCAAATTCCTGCACTGTCTTTACCGATATATCCTGCTCGGCCAGGGCTGCAACGGCCTTGGCCATGGAAGATGCCCCGGTCATGGTTGTGGTGTAGGGAATATGATAATCCAGGGCCGCACGGCGGATGGTATACGAGTCTTCGGTGGTACGACTGCCCGATGAGGTATTGACGATCCACTGCACCTCACCGTTTTGCACTTTATCAAGCACATGCGGCCGCCCCTGGGAAATCTTATTGACCTGTTCACAAACAATACCATGTTGAGCGAACATTTCGGCGGTCCCACGGGTCGCCAATAATTTAAAACCCAACGAACCGAGTTGCTGAGCAACCGGTACGGCCGCCATTTTGTCGGTATGGCGGACGGATATAAACACCGTTCCAGTGCTTGGCAGGTGTTGGCCGGCAGCCTGTTGCGACTTGGCCATGGCTTGACCGAGGGAGTCGTCAATCCCCATGACTTCCCCGGTGGACTTCATTTCCGGTCCGAGCAGGGTATCGACATTCTCGAATCGATCAAAGGGAAAAACCGCCTCTTTGACCGCCCAATGATTAATCACCTTTTCCTTGGTAAAGCCAAGCTTTTCCAGGCTGATCCCCATCATGACTTTGGTTGCTATTTTTGCAAGCGGTACTCCCGTTGCCTTGGAAACAAAAGGCACTGTCCGTGAGGCCCGGGGATTGACTTCAAGGATATACAGATCCTCTCCCTTGACAGCATACTGAACATTCATCAAGCCGACCACGCCAAGTTCTTCGGCCATGGCCCTGGTCGCACGACCGATCTCCTCAATCATAGCGGGCTCCAACGTATGAGGCGGCATGACACAAGCCGAATCGCCGGAGTGAATCCCAGCCTCTTCGATATGTTCCATGATCCCGCCGATCACGGTCATTGAACCGTCGGAAACGGCATCTACATCGACTTCAATGGCATCTTTAAGAAATTGATCGATCAGAACCGGATGTTCACTGCCTGCCATGCCGGGAAGAGCCATGAACTCTCTGATTCCTCGTTCATTGTAGACAATACGCATGTCCCTACCACCAAGGACATAGGAAGGCCGCATGACCACCGGAAAGCCTATACGCCCGGCAACGGCAAGCGCCTCTTCAAGGGTATGGACCGTGTCATTTTCCGGTTGTCGCAATCCAAGTTTTCGTAAAAAATGCTGGAAACGTTTCCGATCCTCGGCCCGGTCTATGGCATCGGGCGGGGTGCCGATAATAGGTACATCGGCCTGATCGAGCGGAACAGCAAGGTTGAGAGGCGTCTGGCCTCCAAATTGGACGATGACCCCGTCTGGCTGTTCCCGTTCAATGATATTAAGGACATCTTCCCGGGTCAGCGGCTCAAAATAGAGCTTATCCGAGGTATCGTAATCGGTGGAAACGGTCTCCGGATTCGAGTTAACCATGATGGATTCCACTCCGATTTCCCGTAAAGCAAAAGAGGCATGCACACAACAATAATCGAATTCTATCCCCTGGCCGATCCTGTTCGGGCCGCCGCCAAGGATCATTATTTTCTTCTGATCGCTTATCCGAGCCTCATCTTCCTGCTCATAGGTGGAGTAATAATAAGGGGTATAGGACTCAAACTCTGCGGCACAGGTATCCACCAGTTTATAAACCGGAACCAAATCTTTCTTTTTACGCAGGGTACGAATATCCATCTCCGAGGTTCCGGTCAGATGGGCCAGTTGCACATCGGAAAAACCGTATTGCTTGACCTCATAAAGAAAATCATGATCAAGACCGGAAAATCCACGCCGGCCGACTTCATTACCCATGTCCATGATCTGCTTTAAGTTATACAGGAACCATGGATCAATCAAGCTGAGACGGAAAATTTGATCAATTTCCATGTCCCGTCGCAGGGCCTCAAAGAGATAACTCATCCTTTTGGAATTAGGTTTGCTTAACCCCAGTTCCAGATCATCGATATGAATGTCCTTCAGCTCGTCTTTACCGTCAAAGCCGAAACCGTCTCTGCCAATTTCCAGCGAACGCATTCCTTTCTGGAAGGCCTCTTTAAAGGTTCGGCCAATGGCCATGGTCTCGCCAACGGACTTCATGGCTGTTGTCAGGAAATCATCGGTTTCAGGAAATTTCTCAAAAGTCCATCGGGGAATTTTGACCACGCAATAATCAATAGTCGGTTCAAAGGAGGCATAGGTCTCCCTGGTGATATCATTTTGCAGCTCATCCAGCGTGTAGCCAACGGCCAGTTTAGCGGCAATCTTTGCGATGGGAAAGCCCGTTGCCTTGGAGGCCAGAGCCGAAGACCGGGAAACCCGGGGATTCATCTCGATGATCATCATTTCGCCATCTTCGGGATTGACGGCAAACTGGACATTCGACCCTCCGGTTTCGACGCCAATTTCACGGATAATGGCAACAGCAGCGTCGCGCATGTTCTGGTATTCACGATCACTCAACGTCTGTTGGGGAGCAACGGTAATAGAATCGCCGGTATGGACCCCCATGGCATCGATGTTTTCAATGGAGCAGATAATCACCACATTATCGTTCCGGTCCCGCATAACCTCAAGTTCGTACTCCTTCCACCCCAGCAGAGAGCGCTCAAGCATGACCTCGGTGGTCATGGACAGGTCGAGGCCGGCCGTGGCCATTTCCTTCAACTCACGGCGATTGTATGCCACACCGCCACCGGTTCCGCCAAGGGTAAAACTGGGCCGGACAATGACGGGAAACCCTATTTCCTCGCCGGCGGCGAGGGTTTCCTCAAGGGTATGAACAATGGCCGATTCAGGAACATTGAGCCCGATCTTGTACATGGCCTCGCGAAACTCCTCCCGGCCCTCCGCCTTCTGGATCACCTTGGTATCAGCGGCCAGCATCTCCACGTTGTACTTTTCCAGGACCCCCATCTCTGCAACCTTGATGGCAGTATTCAACGCGGTCTGCCCGCCAAGGGTCGGCAACAGGGCATCGGGTCGCTCGCGTTCAATGACCTTGGCCACACATTCAGGCGTGATCGGTTCAATATAGGTCCGATCGGCCAGACCGGGATCGGTCATGATGGTGGCCGGGTTGGAGTTGATGAGTACCACCTCAAAGCCCTCTTCCTTCAAGGCCTTGACGGCCTGGGCACCGGAATAATCAAACTCGCAGGCCTGGCTTATAATGATCGGCCCGGAGCCGATAATAAGAATCTTGTTGATATCTGTACGTTTAGGCATAGTTAGACGATTTTCAGCGTTCTGGTTTCAGGTGTCGGCTTTCGCGTTCGGGCTGGCAGGCATCAACTTTGTTGTGCCATCATCTCGATAAAACGGTCAAAAAGGTACTCTGCGTCATGGGGGCCGGGTGCATGTTCAGGATGATATTGTACCGAAAATACGGGATAACCGGAATGACGCATTCCCTCCAGGCTTCCGTCATTAAGGTTGACATGAGTCACTTCGACTTCAGAAGGCAGGCTGTCCGGGTCAACACAGAAGCCGTGGTTCTGGGAGGTGATCTCCACTTTACCGGTGGTCAGGTCTTTTACCGGTTGATTACCGCCCCGGTGTCCGAATTTCAATTTGTAGGTGGATCCGCCGTAGGCAAGGCCCAGCATCTGGTGACCGAGACAAATACCAAAAATCGGTTTTTTCCCGAGGAGTAAGCGGATGTTCTCGATCACACCTTCCACTCCGGCCGGATCGCCGGGGCCATTGGAAAGAAAGACACCGTCGGGATTCATCGCCAGCACATCGGCAGCTGGTGTCGTCGCCGGCACTGTCAGGACGCTGCAACCACGGCTGGTTAACAGGCGTATCTGGTTATATTTGATTCCAAAATCATAGGCCACCACCTTATAAGGCTGACTATCGCCTCCGGGAAAATCGGTGCCGGCTATCGGCTGATTATCCTGCCAGCCATAGGGTGTCTGACAGGTGACCCGGGCAACCATGTCACGACCGATCAGGCCGGGCCATTCCCTGGCTCTTTTGACAAGAGAGGCGGGATCAAGGTCTTCGGTGGAGATAATTGCCTTCATGGCGCCGCCGGTACGGATGATACGGGTCAACATCCGGGTATCGACACCCTCTATCCCCAGAATTCCATACTTTTGTAAATACTCGGCAAGCGGAGCCTCGGAACGATAATTACTGGGAAAATCCTGATACTCGCGCACCAGGAAGGAACGGGGATGCATTATCGCCGATTCCATGTCTTCCTCGTTCACTCCGTAATTGCCAATAAGCGGATAGGTCATGGTCACCAGCTGGCCGGTATAGGAAGGGTCGGTCAACACCTCCTGGTAACCGCTCATGCTGGTATTAAATACGATTTCCCCTACAGCCTCACCGGCTCCGGTAAAGCTGCGACCGTTCAGTATTGTTCCGTCTTCAAGCCCGATCAATGCTTTCATATATAGTTAGCTCTACTCAAATTCTTGTTATATAGGCCCTGTCAATTCCGGGCCGACTGCCCTGCTATCAATTTCCCAATCATTTCAGCCTGCTGCCTGAGGGCTCCACATTGCCGTGAACTCAACTCACCGGCTGCCCGGCAGGCGCGATTGTACAACTCCTCGTTCGCCAGATGGATGCTCAACAGCTCTGTCAGCTGCTCTGCATCGGTCACCTGAAATCCGGCCCCGCCAGGAACAACCTGCGCAACCGCATCTCGAAAATCATCCATGAAAGGGCCAAAATACACCGGTCGTCCCCAGCGCACGACCTCCATGATATTATGTCCGCCCTTCTCCACCAGGCTACCGCCACAGAAATTAAAATCTCCGGCCGCATACAGATCGGCAAGCTCACCCATACTATCGACAATCAGAATATCGGTGGAACATGCTTCCTTACAGGTACTCAACAGGGTAGTCTCCATGCCGTACCGCCCAAAAAGAGCGCTCAACGCAGGCAGTCGCTGTAAATGCCGGGGAGCGACGATCCAGACCAACCGGTTTGTAGATTTCTTACGCAATTGTTCATAAACCGGGATAAGCAGCTCTTCTTCACCGGTACGGGTCGAACCGCAGATGAATACGGTGGCATCTTCAAGTCCCAGCCGCTGTCGGTACTGCTTGCGGACCAGATTTCCATCTCTGGGAGGATAACTGTATTTACTGTTACCACAGACCAGGATACGCTCTGCAGGTACCCCCAGGGCGGAAAACCGGTTACCATCTTCAGCCCGAATCACCGAAACCGTTGAAAACCCCTCAAGCAACGGCTGCATCAACCCTTTAATGCGACGATAGCGACGAAAGGATCGGTCAGATATTCGGCCATTGGTCAGGGCCATCGCAATCCCGGCCCGGTGGATTTCGGTCAACAAAACCGGCCAAAGTTCCGTCTCTACGCAGACAAATACATCGGGCCGGATAAAGGCCAGGGCCCGCCGAACAACAGAGGGCACATCAATCGGCGCCATCACACAGGTCGCACGCCCGGCAAGCTTGTTGTCAGCTATCCGGCGCCCCTGTTCAGTCATCACCGTCAGAAAGAAACGGTTTTGGCCTCGTCTTTCCAGCTCATCAATGAGATTGACGGCCACCTGTATTTCACCAACCGAAGCGGCATGTATCCAGATTCGGGCCGCACCGGAGGAAAAGTATGTTTTTTTTAGCTGATAGTAACCAAAACGCTCATCCAGGTTATAGCCAAGCCGCCCTCCTCTATTTCGAAGAAGCGGAATCAGGACGCGGAGAAAAAAGCAACAGGCTGTGCCAAAGATGGTATAAAACCGGTACAGCACCTTGTTTTTATCCCTGGTTTTCCTTTGTAAAATTGTCGGTATCGTAAAAAGCCTCGCCACCGACGGCGGAGAGATTATAACACATTGTATTTGCGCACAGTGCTAGTAGCGTGTTGGACATTTTACGAGTCCATCAACGTTAACGTTTCTGCAATCAGTGGCCTCCCGAAGAGCACTCTCCCTTTTAGAGCATACACAAATCGGACTATTTAAACAGGATTGGACACCCGAGTCAACAACGTTCGGATCAAAAACCGGTAAAACCTGTTGCAGTTTTTCTTGACAAGCCGACCAGTGCCTTGTAAGCAACCGAGATTATCTGTAAACATTTTACAAGAGGCAGAAGCAATGACCCGACTCACTAAACCCCTGTTTTTTCTGCTGGCAGCACTTCTCTGCTGCAGCGGACAGCCATTACAAGCAAAGGATAACAAAATGAATGACGGACTGTACGCAAAAATCAAAACCAGCAAGGGCGACATACTGCTCAACCTCTACTACGACAAGACCCCGTTGACGGTGATCAACTTTGTCAGTCTAGCCGAGGGCTCCATGTATCTTGGCGGAACGGATAAGGCGACCGGCATACCTTTTTACGACGACCTTAAATTTCACCGGGTCATCAACGACTTCATGATCCAGGGAGGTTGCCCCCTTGGCACCGGAACCGGTGGCCCTGGTTATACCTTTGCCGATGAATGCTTGCCTGAATTACGCTTTGACAAACCGGGCCTGCTGGCCATGGCCAACGCAGGGCCTGGCACCAACGGCAGCCAGTTTTTCATTACCCATGTCCCCACCCCCCATTTAAACGGTAAACACACTATTTTCGGTCATGTCGTTGAAGGTCAGGATGTGGTTGACAAGATAGAGCAGAATGACACCGTTGAACATGTCGAAATACTCCGGGTCGGTACCGATGCGGAGAGCTTTGCAACTGGACAGCCGGCCTTTGACAAGGCAGAAGCAGCAATCGAAGGAAACAAGGAAAAGGCCGCCCAGGAAGGACAGGACAAGATCATCAAAATGATCAAGGATAAATGGCCGGAAGCTCGCTTTACCCACACCGGTATGTATTTTATCGTCACCAAAGAAGGGGAAGGCGACAAACCACAGGCGGGCAACACCATTACCGCCCATTATACCGGCAAGCTGCTCGAAAACGGCCGCAAATTTGACTCATCCTACGATCGTGGCGAACCCATCAAATTTGAGGTTGGCGTCGGCCGGGTCATTCGCGGCTGGGATGAAGCGCTCATCCACATGAAACGGGGAGAAAAACGCACCCTGATTATTCCGCCTAAACTGGCCTACGGCGAGCGAGGGGCCGGCGGCGTCATCCCGCCAAACGCTTGGCTGGTCTTTGACGTGGAGCTGGTCGACTTTTAATTTCCTCTGCTCCCTCAAAAAAAATACAAGGCGGGTCTTCGGACCCGCTTTTTTTTGCTCTTCGTCTCTTTGCTGCTGTAGACCTTGTTACAATTTTCTTGCATTCACTTTCGGTGTCGTAAAAAGCCTCGCCACCAATGACCGATAAAACTTTCATATAACACGCATAACGAAGTTGCCATCAGCCGCTCCAACCTTAAGAGATATATTTATATTTTGAAATTCCAGGTGTTCATGATAGAATTTTTTTATGCGGAGACAACATGACCTGACCTGAGAACCCGAACATAATCAGTAGACAACGTCTACAGGTTTTAAGGGTGCCTTAAGATCGCAGCGGCCGCCTCTGGGATATGGCTTAATAACCCAACTCGCTGAATCCATATCGATAGCAGGTTTTCTGTTGTCGGTATGTGGAATTGAACTCTTTGCGGCTGAGTTTGATCGAGAAATCTTGACAAAATCCCAGAACAGCTTGTATGCAACATTGAGGAATTCAATGGCAAGCAGGATTTTTCCAACCAGATTGCCAGATAAGATGACGTTGCCCTGACGACCCCGCAGAGTACAAAGTGTCCCTTGTACGTGGTTGTCAAGTGGTGGCGGAATGGTTGAATAACAAAAGGGTGCCTTGAAAAATAAGGATTTTCGTTCGAGGTCAGGTAAGCGAAGACTCCGAGGCATGCGAATAATTTTACCACAGGCA
>CALZIH010000075.1 GCA_945787305.1 uncultured Desulfobulbaceae bacterium
TGGAAGCAATCGGGTAGCCGGTCTGATCATGTCCATGCGCAAATTCGGCAAAGCGGCCTGCTTTCACCTCCAGGACGAAACCGGACGCAATCAGATATATGCCCGCAGAGATCTGCTTGGGGAAGAACCGTTCAAAGTATTTAAAAAATGGGATGTGGGTGATATTGTCGGGGCAGAAGGAAAACTGTTTAAGACCAAGACCGGTGAACTCTCTGTCGAGGCAACAACCCTGCAGATGATCACCAAATCGTTGCGACCGTTACCGGAAAAGTTCCATGGCCTCACCGATGTGGAAACCCGTTACCGGCAACGGTACGTCGATCTGATCGTCAACCCCGAAGTACGCGATACCTTTCGCAAGCGGGTGGAGGTTATCCGTCTTATCCGCGAGTTTTTCAGCAATCGCGGTTTTCTCGAAGTTGAAACCCCAATGATGCAGCCTGTTCCCGGAGGCGCGACAGCAAAACCATTCAAGACCCATCACAACGCCCTGGGTATGGACCTGTTTTTACGAATTGCCCCGGAGCTTTACCTGAAGCGGTTGCTGGTTGGCGGATTTGAGCGGGTTTTTGAGATTAACCGAAATTTTCGTAACGAGGGGTTGTCGACTCGACACAATCCTGAATTCACCATGCTTGAGTTTTATCAGGCCTATGCAACCTATCATGAGCTGATGGACCTGACCGAAGAACTCATCTCCTGGATCGCATCGGAAGTTACCGGATCCATGGAAATAACCTACCAGGGGACAGAGGTTAACCTTGCTCCGCCCTGGAAACGTTTAACCATGGATGAAGCCCTTATTCAGGTGGCCGGTATCGATCCGGAGATCCTTGCCGACGACGACAAGGTCATGGCCCTGGCCAAGGAGAAGGAAATCGAGCTGCAGCCTGATGCCGGACCGGGCAAGGCAAAAACAGAACTGTTTGAACTGCTGGTCGAAGAACAGTTAATCAACCCGACGTTTATCACCTCTTACCCGACCGAAGTTTCTCCGCTTGCCCGAAGAAACGAAGACAACCCAGCTGTCACCGACCGTTTTGAGCTCTTTGTTACCGGTAGGGAAATAGCCAACGCCTTTTCCGAGCTTAACGATCCCACCGACCAATATGAACGCTTTGCCAAACAGATCGAGGAACGTGGCGATGATGAAGAGGTACACCCGGAATTGGATCACGATTATGTCCGTGCCCTGGAGTACGGTATGCCTGCAGCTGCCGGTGAAGGAATCGGTATAGACCGACTGGTTATGCTGCTGACCGACGCCCCGTCAATCCGTGACGTGATTCTTTTCCCGCACCTCAAGCCGGAAGCAATTGAATCAACAGCGAAAAAAAAGAAAAAGAAGAAGAAAAAGAATCCCCAGCATGATCAGCCATGAAAAATTTTCTCTTTTTTATCTCTGTCCTCTTTCTCCTGAGCGGTGCTACAGCCGGGGCCAAAGAGGTGAATAAGGGAATGTGCGGTTCCTATTTCAACATGTTTTGCACCCGCTGCCATGTCATTGATCGCTTATGTGAGGGTCTGAAAAAAAACGACAACAAGAAGTGGCGGGATATTATAACTAAAATGGCCGAATATGACGACCTGGATCAGGACATACAAGACACGACCCATGCCTGCCTGACGGGGATGCAAGCAGGCGACCCTCTTGTCTGCAAGAAAAAATAAGTCAAGCTGGACACTCTCACCTTTTTTGTAGAAGACCTACAGGAACATATGTCACATTACTTTTTTTCACGTGCTGCAAAGGGGAAAAACCCTCCGGAAACTTGCCATGACCTTTGAGTGGTTTGTCAGTCTCCGATACCTGCGGGCAAAACGGAAACAAAAGTTTATCTCCCTCATCACGATCATTTCCGTGCTCGGCGTCGCTGTTGGAGTCCTTGCCCTCATCGTGGTCCTGTCGGTATACACCGGATTTACCGAAGGGTTGCGCGACCAGATTATCGGCGTCAATGCCCATGCCCTGATCCAGCGTTTCGGCGGCACCATTTCCCAACCGAAAAAAATCATTGCAGATGTCCAGACTGTCAACGGAGTCGAGGCCGCATCTCCGTATATTTACGGTCAGGCCCTGATAAGCTCGGGCCGCAACTCCTCGGGTATAGTCCTGCGCGGCATTGACCCTGCAACTGCAGGCAAGGTCATCGCCATTGATAGAGAGATGAAGACGGGAAGCCTCCAGGACCTGAAGAAGGATGACGGCCTGCCGGCTATCATCCTCGGGATTGAACTTTCCCATCAACTTCGTGTCCAGGTGGGAGATAAAATTCGTCTCATCTCCCCAAATGGCCCTCTTTCTCCTATGGGCGTTTTGCCCAAGGTTCGCACGTGCAAGGTGAGCGGCATCTTTGAAACCGGGATGTACGAATACGACTCCACCATGGGCTATGTCAACCTGGAAACAGCACGTACCCTTACCGGGTTTGATCGCGGCGTGCACGGCATCGAAGTTCGGGTTACCAAGGTTGAGCAGGCGGATCGGACTGCCCAAGCCATACGGGATCGGCTTGGACCCGGCTTTTCAGTCCGAGACTGGATGCAAATCAATCAAAATCTCTTTGCCGCCCTTAAGCTTGAAAAGGTCGGCATCTTCATTGCGCTTGACCTGATCATCCTGGTCGCAGCCTTAAACATCATCAGCGCTCTGGTCATGGTGGTCATGGAGAAAAATCGTGACATTGCCATCCTTAAATCCATGGGCGCCGCCACCGGCTCAATCATGCGCATCTTTTTCTATCAGGGTATGATCATCGGCATCAGCGGCACCTTGCTCGGTGTCCTGGGCGGTCTTGGCCTCTGTGCCTTTCTCAAACACTATCCAATAATTGAACTGCCGCGAAATGTATACCCCATGTCCACCATGCCCATCAAGGTGGTCCCGCTGGATGTCACCGTTATCGCTGTTTCGGCCATTCTTATTACTCTGGGCGCAACCCTCTACCCGTCCTGGAAGGCATCCAGGGTTCGACCGGCCGAGGCCTTGAGTTATGAGTAAGGTCCTGCTCCAGGCAAGTGCCCTTCACAAAAGCTATGGCAGTGGAGAGAGTCGGGTTGAGGTGCTCCATGGTGTTGACTTGACGGCCGAACGAGGAGAAATGACGGCGATTGTCGGGGCTTCCGGCTCAGGCAAAACCACCCTGCTGCAGATCCTGGGAACCCTGGACAAGCCTGATGAAGGCTCGTTAATCTTTGATGGTCTGCCGCTGACGACTCTCAATGGATCGGCGCTCAGCAGCCATCGCAACACCAATGTCGGTTTTATTTTCCAGTTTCACCACTTGCTGCCTGAATTTTCCGCACTGGAAAACGTGATGATGCCGGGCCTTATCGGCAGACAACCGCAAAAAGAACTGATTGAACGAGCCGAACACCTGCTTGCGCGAGTAGACCTCCAACACCGGTTACAGCACCGGCCCGGTGAGCTCTCCGGCGGTGAGCAGCAACGGGTGGCTCTGGCCAGGTCACTGGTTCTGCAACCTGCCCTGTTGCTGGCCGACGAACCCACCGGCAACCTGGATACGGAAAGCGGCAACAGGGTCTTTGCCCTTCTCTCTGAACTCAGTCGATCGCTGAACCTCTGCGTGATTATGGTGACCCACAACCTTCAACTTGCCGCTACCATGGACCGCACCCTCACCCTGACCGACGGTAAAATCATTTAGTGCCTTACGCCTGAACTCTTGTCATAAAATAGGTAAGCGTAGACTCCGAGAAAACCATCTCAACTTTCCACCGTAATAACAAAATGTTCTCAGGATGAAGCTGTTTGGAATGAAGACTTTTAGGGCTGCTTTTCTTAGTCTTTTGCCAACAGCCTTCAGCCTACAGTCTGATCTATAAACCTGGGTTGCGGGCAAAACCCGCGTTAGGTTACATGTTACCCAAGATGTTCCAGTATAATCCGTAAAATTCTTCTAACCGGCTCGGCCGCACCCCAGAGAAGCTGGTCACCAACAGTAAAAGCGCTCAGGTATTCGGGCCCAAGATTCATTTTACGTAATCGGCCCACCGGAATATCGAGGGTACCCGTCACTCGAGTAGGAGTTAACTCTTTTAGCGTATCTTCCTTATTATTAGCAACCAGGTAAACCCACTCATTCTGCCCGGCAATCGCGGCTTCTATGTCCGCAAGTGGGATATCACGGTTGAGTTTGATGGTAAATGCCTGACTGTGACAGCGCATGGCACCGACCCGTACACAACAGCCGTCAATGGGAATCGGGTTGTCGCTGCGGCCAAGAATTTTATTGGTTTCTGCAATCCCTTTCCATTCCTCCCGGGTCTGACCGTTTTCCATGGCCCGATCAATCCAGGGGATGAGACTGGCTGCCAGGGGAGCGCCGAAGTTGTCTATCGGAAAAAATCCATTTCTTAATGTATTGATAACGTTACGATCAATATCTAGAATAGCTGTGGAGGGATGATCAAGCAAATTACTGCAATTCTCTCCGACGATAAGCATCTGGTTGACCAGCTCCCGCATATTCTTGGCACCAGCCCCGGAAGCCGCCTGGTACGTCTGGGAAGTGACCCACTCTATCCAACCTTGTTCAAAGAGACCGGCAAGGCCCATGAGCATGAGGGAGACCGTACAGTTGCCCCCGATAAAATCTTTTACCCCATTGGCCAGGCCTTTATCTATAACGTCCCGGTTGACCGGATCTAGAACGATAATGGAATCCTTTTCCATACGCAGGGTGGAAGCGGCATCTATCCAGTACCCCTGCCAGCCACCTTTTTTCAGTTCAGGATACACTTTTGAAGTATAGCTTCCGCCCTGACAGGAAAGGATGATGTCCAGATTTTCAAGCAGGTCGACGGCATGGGCATCGAGCAATTCATAGGTAGTGCCGTCGATTTCCGGCCCCGCCTGTCCCGCCTGGGAGGTAGAAAAGAAAGAAAACTCACACCTCTGAAAATCATTCTCTTCACGCATCCGTTCCATCAACACGGAGCCCACCATACCGCGCCATCCTACTATACCTACTTTTTTCATCACACTTACCGTTTTATTTCTAATGGTTAACTAGCGCCTGTCCATAAATGGTCTTTTTGCCCAACCTCTGGGTTATACTTAAAAAGTTATCCTCGGAATATCAAATATATGCCTGTGGTAATTTTTCTTCGTATGCCTTGACCTTGAACAATAATCCTCGTTTATGGACAGACACTAACTAGTCCCTGAACGAGAAAACAATCAACTGAGTCTCAGATAATGGGTCAGCTCTCGGGCAATCAGCGGACCCACCGAATACACCTTGAGCAAATCATCTGTTTGCCGGTCCGGATAGGTGTCAGCCCCGACAATACAGGATATACCTTTGTTTTTAAATCGTTCCCTGGCGTCACCGGCCAGAACAAGATGGGTAGCCATGATCATCACATCTTCAGCGCCGGCCTCGTAACACCTGTCAACGGTCTGGAGCATGGAACCGCCGGTCCTGATCATGTCGTCACAAATTATGGCTGTCCGCCCTTTGACCGCACTGGACAGTTGACCAACAATGGTATGATCCACATCATAGCGATCCTTGTTGGCAGCAGTATGCGGACAGTCAAGCAGTCCTGCCAATCGGGCCACCCGCTTGGAAAACCCATAATCAGGTGAAACCAAAACATAATTATCCACCTGTAGTTGCCGAATCTTGTCGGCGGCCAGTTGCTCCGTCCAGATATGCCGGGTGCGAACTTCCCCGGCATGGGCGTGGAGAACAGCCTCGGAATGGAGATCCAGGAAAGCGACGTAATTTGGCCGGGTGCGGAATATCTGTCGAGTCCGGGTAATCCCCTTGGGAATTTCTCCGGATTCCGGTTTTGCCCGCTCCATGGTGGAATAGCCAAGATAAGGGATAACCACATTAACCGTACCCGCATTCCAGTACCGGCAACCGGCAATCAAATCCAACAGCTCCTGATGGGAGCTATCGTCCGGGGTGGACGCCACGATAACCACGTCCCGACTGGATATATCACAGGGAAAGGCATGAAAAGTCTCGCCATCGGCAAAAGTCTTCTGCTCCATTTCCATCAGCGGTACATCAAGGCTATCCCCGACCTTTGCAGCCAGCTCTCCTGCAGCCTTGTTCGCTATGAGAAAAATATCATTGCGGGATGTCATGCGCATACTCCTGTTTAGGCAAGGGCATCAACAATGGCATCACCCATGGCAGCAGTACCGACAACGGTACTTCCAGGGGTCGCAATATCAGCCGTCATAATCCCTTTATCCAGGGTAGCGGAAACAGCGTGTTCGATGGCTGCGGCCGCTTCTTCCTGCTCTAAACTATAGCGCAGCATCATGGCTGCGGACAGAATCTGGGCAATAGGATTGGCAATCCCCTGACCTGCAATATCAGGAGCCGACCCACCGGCCGGTTCAAAGAGACCGAACTTGTCTGCATTGAGACTGGCAGACGCCAGCATGCCCATCGAACCGGTGAGCATCGCGGCCTCGTCAGAAATTATGTCACCAAACATATTTCCGCAGAGCATGACATCAAACTGTTGCGGCCAGCGGACCAGCTGCATTGTTGCGTTATCGACATAAATATGATCAAGCTCCACGTCCGGATAATCAGCAGCTATTTCCGTAACCACCTCACGCCACAGGACCATGGTGGTCAAGACATTGGCCTTATCCACGGAGGTAACTTTCTTCCTGCGCACCCGAGCCGCCTCAAAGGCCATCCGAGTGATACGTTCGATCTCCGAGCGTTTATAGACCATGGTGTCCCAGGCCTTCTCTTCTCCACCGCTGCCATCCCTCCCCTTGGGCTGACCGAAATAAATTCCTGATGTCAATTCACGAACAACCAATACATCAAACCCTTCACCGACAATATCAGGTCGCAGGGGACAGGCGGCGGCTAGGGATTTAAAGACCTGGGCCGGCCGAAGGTTACAGAACAGATCATAATGTTTTCTCAGCGGCAGTAAGGCTGCCCGTTCGGGTTGTTCTTCCGGCGGCAGACTTTCCCATTTCGGCCCTCCGACAGAGCCGAAAAGAATGGCATCGCTGGCCGTACAGCAGTCGAGGGTCGATTGCGGCAGGGCATGGCCATGATTGTCAATGGCTATTCCACCGACATCGGCTTGGGTGTAGTTCAGGGCAAATCCAAATTTCTTTTGAACGGCATCCAGTACCTTAACAGCCTCGGCCATCACCTCGGGACCGATCCCGTCACCAGCCAATATAGCGACATTCTTATTCATTGTAATCTCTACACTCCTCTATATAAAATCAACCAGCCTCATCAGGCTCCACGTAAATAAATACTCTCTTCAGGCAATCTTCAGACAACAAATCTCTTTTCATACCAAATTGAGGGAAAATTTGCCAGTAGGGTTATGAGGACTTTGAAAAATTGTATTTTCGTGTGTACATCTTTTTTGTCTGTCGACGAGACGAGACCTATCGACTCGAGATCAGGTAACTCTTGCGATTGACATTCACCCGAGCCTTTCTTATTTTTAGTTCATTGTTTTCTTCAACTTTGTTTCAGCGGCATAGTGGATGTTTGGCACTCAGCAAAACTACAATTTGAACTGGGCCGGAGGTTAAGAAAATGAACATGCGAACCCTCTTGATATTTGGTTTGATCTCCCTGTGGCCTGGGGTGTCATCTGCTCTCCAGCTGGTTGCGCAGGCAATAACCGTCAACGGTAAATCAACCGTGTTACAGGTACCGGCCGGTACCGTGGTTGAATTCATGGCCGAAATGAGCAGACCCCGTTTCCTGACAGTTGGCCCGGATAATGAATTGCTTATCGGTTCCAGGGTTATGGCGGGAGGGAACTCCAGGATTTATCGACTGGCAAGTCCCTATACCAACGCTGCAATATTGGCGAGCCTTCCCGGTTATCATCACAGTGTGGTTTACCGCCAGGGCACGCTGTTTTCAGCAGAAACCGCTGGTTTATGGAAAGTCGCTTACAACGGCCTGTCGACATCACTCAGTGCCGGCGATTTTACCCAGTATGTTGCTCTTCCTTCTCTCACAGGCGGGCATAACAGCCGCACCGTCGTAGTCGGTCCCGATGGCACCTTGTATGTTGGCATTGGTATTTCCGGCAACTGTTCAAACGAATACCTTGCCGGCAACCTCCCCGAGTATGATTTTGAACACCGCCGTGGTGGCGTTTATACAGTCGATGAATCAGGAACCAACGCAACACTGGTGCCGTTTTCATCAGGCTTACGCAATCCGATCGGCATGGCTTTTGATCCCGCTTCCGGATTCATGTGGGCAACCAACGCGGGATCCGACAACCTGGGCTATAATCAACCAAAGGAAATATTTTCCCGTCTCAACCAAGGATCCTATCACGGCATGCCATGGTTCCAATATATCAACGGTTCGTTTCAAGATGGTCAATGTATTAATACCAATGCCGCGCCTCGGCCCGCCCACGAGGCAACGCCTCCGGCAGTCACCTTTGAGGCGCGGAGTACGCCCCTGGGAGTTACCTTTGTCAGCGGCAATTCGCTTGGTTCAGCATTTTCCGGCAACGCTCTTGTCTCCATTCATGGTTCCTGGGCTACGGACCCCTCCCGTGGTGGAGGTCTGGAAACCCGTCGCCCTCCAAAAGTTGTGATGGTCAGTTTTTCCGGTAGCCAGCCGACGACTGTTGAAGATGTGATCACGGGGTTTCAGCGCAATGACGGCAGCCGTTTTGCCCGGCCGAGCGGAGCATTAACGGGGCCGGATGGGCATTTCTACTTCACCAGCGACGGCGGTGATATCCAGGGTTTGTTTCGGCTGCGCAGGCAAACCACTGGACCGATATCGGCAACGGAAAGCACCGGGGAATCAATATCAGCAGCAGTTTCCTTGTTGTTGAACAAGGATGAGCTCTGAGACGAGATCCACAGCCACAATTGATCCAGGCAGGGGGAAGCCCTTTCCTCTTCGTTAATACAGGAAAAATTAAGGCTCAATCGGCAGAACCCGCCAGCCATCTGTTTCCGTGAACTCGCGGGCCGCAAAACACCAGACAACGACCTTTTTCCCTACCCAGTAATCAGGCATGCGTTGCGCCTTTCGGTAGAGGCTCAGCCGTGCAGGTGTTGCCCCGGAACCTCGTACGCCAAGGACATCAATGGGCCGGGCCAATACAAAGGACAGCTGATCTGAGATGCCACCACCCTTGGCATGCATATCGCCACCAGCATGAAACACCAGCACATGGCTGTCGCCAAGGACCAAAATCGGGCTTGAGGCATCCGGTTCCGGCCAACGGCCCGAGGCGTCGATTATCTCTTGAATGGAGACGACCTCCTTTTGTTGTTGCTCACTGCCGCCGAGCATCTGCCGCAAGTCGCCTGTAATCTCTCTATCACTCCATTTCCCAGTAAATTTTACTGTGCCCTTCGGCACAACTTTTACCACTTCATCAGCAATCCGATTTGCCGCCACAGTTGCCCCAAAACCTGACCAATGGGTGTCTTCGCGGCAATACAAGGGCTTTTCCTGGTTTTTTTTCTGGGCATAAAAGTCCTCTCGCAAGTCAAGGACCCGGACACCTTTATCTCGAAGAATCTTGTAATACTGATCAAGCGAAGCTCCCCACTCCTTGTTTTTTTTGGAATCGGGGACATGCTCGGCATAGATCAATGCTTTCGGCGGAACCGGCACCAGGAGCAAGATGATATTCTTTTCTGCCAAGGCCCGGTGGAAGGCAGTGATGGCCGGCGTAGGATCTTTCGCATCGGCACGGTCGGCCCGGCTCGCAGTTTTTGCGTAATCACCCCAAAAGGGACCGGTATTTAGAAACCGTAATTCCTGCTCAAGGAACAACCAGCCTTCGGTTCCCGAAACGACCTGGGACGCAATCTCTGCAGATACATTGGCCGTCCATAACAACACACTGAAAAAAAGCAGAAAATGCCCTCGACGATAGAAACACTGTAAATTCTTCATGCTCTGATCACTCCTCCAACAGTTTACCCCAAAGCGGTTCTTGCAACTGCAGCTCCAGTTCATCCAGCTCACTTCGATTCAGCCCATCCATTTCTTCGGCAACATCATCCCAACTGCTGAGCAAACACTCAACTTCATCGCCGGGTTTCAGCCTGGCGGCACCGGTCCAGACATTATCTTTCATACTGCGCATGAAAACAACGGCCTGGGTAAACGACTCTGGATTCTCCTCGAAGGCGATGTCAACCAGATGGATTGACACGACATGATCCCGATAGGGAACGCT